>JAAETH010000861.1 GCA_024228575.1 Actinomycetes bacterium | reverse complement strand
TCGACCTCTGCCTCCACATCGTCCGCCTCGACCACGGCGCCGAGGTGGCCAACCTGGTCGCCCGCCGACTAGTGGTCCCTCCGCATCGGGAGGGCGGGCAGGCTCAGTACATCGAGTACCCGATGGTCTCGGCCGACGACGATGACGTCCGCCTCGACGAGGCCCTGGACTGGGCCCGGGAGAACCTGTCCGACCCGATCACAGTCGAGCAACTGGCACACCGGGCGGCCATGAGTCCTCGCACCTTGGCCCGCCGCTTCCGGAATGCAACAGGTACCACCCCCCACCAGTGGCTCATCATCGAGCGGGTCCGGCTGGCCCAGCGTCTGCTGGAGACCACCGATCGGTCGATCGACTGGATTGCCAACGACGCCGGCTTCGGCACCACTACCAACATGCGGCAACACTTCCAGCGGATGTTGACAACATCGCCTGGGAGGTATCGGGCCACCTTCCGGCAGAACCACGCGGCCTGACCAAGCCGGCGAGGCCCACAGCACAAATCGCCTCACCGCACTGCCACCCGATCTGCACGAGGCACTGATTCGCCGCCGAGTGACGGTGGCGGCAGCCGAGGGCCGAGTCGTGGCCGGCCCCCTTCTGGCCTAGCGTGAAGCGAATCCGAGTCTGGCCGATCTACCTCACCAACTTCCTACTGACCTCCTCGTTGGGGGTTGTTTTCGTGTTCCTCGAGGACGTCCAGACTGAGAACAGCCTGGCCGACTGGGAGATCGGGGCCATTGCGGCCAACGGATTCGCCGCCGCGCTGGTGGTGCAACTCCTGCTCGCCCCCCTTGCCGACCGGGGCCGGTCAACCATCCTGGCGGTCATCGCCCTCATTGCCGGCATCGCCGGCCCGATCGGTTTCGCCTACGGCTCGTCCATGCTCGTCCTAGCCGCCAGTCGGGGGCTCAGCGGGATCGGCCTCGGCCTGTTCGGGCTCCTGGCCCGCAAGGCCCTGCTCGGCCTCGACGCAACCGGGGGCGGGGCCAAGCTCGGCGTATTGCTGTCGACTGCGGTGGCCGGCTTCATTGCTGGACCGGTGATTGGCGCCGCCTTTGAGCCCTTGGGGTTCGAGGCCCCGTTCCTGGCCGTCAGCCTCGCTCTCGCCGTCCTCGGGATCCCCGCCACCAGGACCATGCTCCGCACCGCCATCGCCACCGCCCCGGTCGACTACTCCGATCTCGGCCGGCTCCTGGCCCGGCCCAAGGTCCAGGCCGCCATGCTGATCCAGGTCGTCGTGTTCGGCTTCATCGGCGTGTTCGATGCGGTCGTCGACCGCTTCCTCACAGATCTGGGGGCGTCGACCGGCCAGGTGGCCATGGTCATCCTGTTCGTAGGGGCCCCGATGCTGATCCTGCCCCGGTTCGCCGGCAACCTGGCCGAACGGATGGGTGGGGCCCGGGTGATGCTGCCAGCCTTGCTCGGCCTCATCCCGGCCATGGCCGGCTACGGGGTGGCTGGCGTGCTGACGGTGGCAGCCGTCTGCGGGTTCCTCCATGGTGTCAGCGAGTCGTTCGCCTCGATCAGCGCCCAGGTCTTGGTACTGGAGGTCACAGGAGCCCCGCGGGCTGCTGTCGGCTCCTCGCTGCTCGACGCCGCCGGCCTTGGCGCGGCCTCAGTGGCCGCGGCCGCCGCCCCCATTGTCTACGGGGCGTCCGGGCAGTGGGTGTTCCGGTGGATGGCGGTCTTCGGGGTCGTGCTTGGGCTGATCGCCGTCCAGCGCGTCCGCCACGGCTCCGACAAACCGTTCGCCCCCCTGCCCGAACCAGCCGTCAGCTGACCAACGAACACGACGTCGAGGCACCCTGACTCGACCGCCAGGCGACGCGCCGGAATGCGCTGTCGGGCAGGTCGCGGGTGGACTACGGTTCGGTGCACGTTGTGGTGTCAGTGAGGGGTGACGCCCTTGAAGCCGCTTCGTGGATCAAGTTGAGGTCACCGCCCCGGTGACGAAGTGCGGTGGCACAGCGAGTTCCCTTCGCCCGCACATCTGGGACCTGTTTCTAGATGGAGGTACGAGGTGGACCGGGTCTTGAGTTCTGAATTGATATCGCATGTTGGTGAACGAGTGTGTGTAGCTGGATGGCTGCATCACCAACGCCAGCTCGCGAAGGTCTCGTTCCTCCTGGTACGAGACCGCGTTGGCATCGCCCAAGTGGTGGCGATCAACAACGACGTCCGCGCCGCAGTAAGTGAACTGGTCGCTGAGACCGTCGTCGAGGTCACGGGGGACGTGATCGCCTCGGATCAGGCGCCATCAGGTGTCGAGATTGTCGACCCAGAGGTGACAGTTCTGTCATCGTCTGGTGACGTACCGCCCTTCGAGTTGCGCCGCCCGAAGTTGTCCGCCCAGCTCCCGACGTTGCTCGACCACGCAGCGGTGGCATTGCGTCACCCTCTTAGACGGGCGACGGCAGGGTTGGCCGCGGCATTGGTCGGCGGCTTCCGCAACACGCTGGATGGGTTGGGGTTCACCGAGATCCACACCCCCAAGGTCGTGGCATCGGCGACGGAGAGCGGTGCAAACGTGTTCCCGATCGACTGGTTCGGCGACCGGGCCTTCCTGGCACAGAGTCCACAGTTCTACAAGCAGATCATGGTCGGCGTTTTCGAGCACGTCTACGAGGTCGGCCCCGTGTTCCGGGCTGAACCACACGACACGGCCAGACACTTGGCTCAGTACCTGTCACTTGATGCTGAAACGGGCTTCATCGGCGACCACACCGACGTCATGGCCATACTGCGTGAGGTTCTCGCCGGCATGACGGCAAACATCATCGAGCAGGCCGGGCAGGATCTCGACTTGCTGGCCCTTGAACTGCCGAATGTACCTACGGAGATCCCGGCGATCGACTTCGTAGAAGCTCAACACCTCATCGAGGCTGACACCGGCGAATCGGTCGTTGGCGAAACCGACCTCGCGCCGTCACACGAACGCTGGCTGGGCGAATGGGCAAGACGAAACCACGGCTCAGAGTTCGTGTTCGTCGTCGGTTACCCGATGGTCAAACGACCGTTCTACACCCATCCCGACCCGACGAGACCTGAAGCGTCGAAGAGCTTCGACCTGTTGTTCCGCGGGCTCGAACTTGTCACCGGCGGACAACGACTGCACCGCTACGACGACTACCTCGCAGCCCTCGACGGCCAAGATCTGACCCCGTTCGAGGGGTACCTCGAAGCATTTCGTCATGGCATGCCTCCACACGGGGGATTCGCAATCGGCCTCGAACGATGGATCGCTCGACTCACCCAAGCCCGAAAAATTCGCGAGGTCACCCTGTTCCCGCGAGACCTGCACCGGCTCACACCGTAGCCACCGGGGTCGGGGAGCTTCGCCCGCATGACCGCGGGATACTCAGCAACAAGGTTGTCAGCAACTAGTGCGGCCCTCTTGGTAGCAACGGCACTAGCTCCTCGCGTCCAACACCTGTGATATCGAGATGCAGACCTCCTCGATGATCCGATCACGGTCCTGGGTGGCGTGGGTGTCGTTCGGTACCAGCAGATCAGCGAAACGCCTCGTCGGAGCATTGAACTGATGGTGTTGGGGCACCACAC
>JAAETH010000860.1 GCA_024228575.1 Actinomycetes bacterium | reverse complement strand
GACGACACCGACTACTTCGGTACCTCGGTGGCCGGGATGGGTGACCTCGACGGTGACGGGATCGCCGATATCGCAGTTGGCGCCCACTTCGATGATGACGGCGGCAGCAACCGCGGTGCCATATACGTGCTCAACCTGGCCCCTCCTGTCGATCATTGTGCGGTCGATTCTGATTCGGATGGTCTGTGGGATTGCGAAGAGGACGCCAACACCGACCTCGACAACGACCCGGCCACCACCCCGGGACCCGACACCGACGGCGACACAACCCCCAACTACCTCGACAACGACGACGACGGTGACGGCACCGCCACCGCATCGGAGAACGCCGACCCCAACGCCGACGGCGACCCCCGTGATGCCCTTGACGGAGATAGAGATGGCCAGCCCGACTACCTCGATGATCCAACCGTCGCGGCCAATGGGTGGGTGGCCGCCGAGCAGAAGATCTCAGACACCGTTGGCGGGTTGACCGCCGTTCTTGACAACAGCGACTGGTTCGGATCCTCGGCGTCAGCAGTTGGTGATATCGATGGTGACGGTGTCGTTGATCTCGCGGTCGGGGCATACCTGGATGACGACGGCGGCTCTAAGCGAGGGGCCGTGTATCTGCTGTTCCTCAATGCTGATGGCACCGTCAAAGCGGAGCAAAAGATCTCCGATACCGCTGGCGGATTGACAGCCACTCTCGACAACAACGACTACTTCGGGTACTCGGTGGCGGGGATGGGTGATATCGATGGGGATGGTATTGCCGACATTGCCGTCGGCGCTCGTTTTGACGATGATGGCGGCACCGATCGCGGTGCTGTGTACGTGCTATTCCTGAACTCTGATGGCACGGTCAAAGCTGAGCAGAAGATCTCGGACAGTGCAGGCGGGTTGAGCACAGTTATCGGCAACAACGACTATCTCGGGTCGTCGGTATCGATGGTTGGTGACCTCGACGGGGATGGTGTTGCGGATATCGCCGTCGGCGCGTATGGCGATGATGACGGCGGTGCTTCTCGGGGTGCGGTGTATGTGTTGTTCTTGAATGCGGATGGCACGGTCAAAACCGAGCAGAAGATATCGGACACTGTTGGTGGGTTGAGCGCCGTCCTCGGCGATAGCGACTACTTCGGGTGGTCAACATCGGGAATTGGCGACGTCGATGGTGATGGTGTAGCCGACATTGCTGTTGG
>JAAETH010000859.1 GCA_024228575.1 Actinomycetes bacterium | reverse complement strand
TACATGTCAAACCCAGGTAAGGTTCTTCGCGTTGCCTCGAATTAAGCAACATGCTCCGCCGCTTGTGCGGGCCCCCGTCAATTCCTTTGAGTTTTAGCCTTGCGGCCGTACTCCCCAGGCGGGGCACTTAATGCGTTAGCTGCGGCACGGATCTCGTTGGATGAGACCCACACCTAGTGCCCAACGTTTACGGCGTGGACTACCAGGGTATCTAATCCTGTTTGCTCCCCACGCTTTCGCTCCTCAGCGTCAGTATCGGCCCAGAGTGCCGCCTTCGCTACTGGTGTTCCTCCTGATATCTGCGCATTTCACCGCTACACCAGGAATTCCACACTCCTCTACCGTACTCAAGTCATAGCAGTATCGGGTGGCCTCTCAGAGTTGAGCCCTGAGCTTTCACACCCGACTTACCAAACCGCCTACGAGCTCTTTACGCCCAATAAATCCGGACAACGCTTGCGCCCTACGTGTTACCGCGGCTGCTGGCACGTAGTTGGCCGGCGCTTCTTCTGTAGGTACCGTCAATTTCGTCCCTACTGAAAGAGGTTTACAACCCTAGAGCCGTCTTCCCTCACGCGGCGTTGCTGCGTCAGGCTTTCGCCCATTGCGCAAGATTCCCTACTGCTGCCTTCCGTAGAAGTCTGGGCCGTGTCTCAGTCCCAGTGTGGCTGATCGTCCTCTCAGACCAGCTACCCGTCGATGCCTTGGTGAGCCATTACCTCACCAACAAGCTGATAGGCCACGAGACCCTCCCGGAGCGGCGGACCATTTCTTCCGATCACCATGCGGTGTTCGGAGGATATTTGGTATTAGCACGAGTTTCCTCGAGTTATTCCAATCTCCGGGGTAGGTTTCTCACGTGATACTCACCCGTTCGCCACTAACCCATTGAGACCGAAGTCTCGGGTTCGTTCGACTTGCATGTATTAAGCACGCCGCCAGCGTTCGTCCTGAGCCAGGATCAAACTCTCCGTCAAAACCATGCGCACCCGGCGAACCGGATACGAACGATTGAAGAGCAAGGACACAGACGTGCCGTGTCCTGGCTAAGTTATTTTGTTGTTTGTGACACCTCGGTTTCCCGTGAGGGGATCCGTTGGTGCCACGGAATTAACGTTTGTGTAGGTCGTCCAGTTGGCACGTTGGCACCGACTGAACGCCCGCACTGGCGTTTTCGTCCTCTCTTCTGTTGTCAAGGAGCGCTGCGGTCGCAGAGCGACGCACTGCACGGACATGCTTGAGATCGAGTCTCTGGAGCCGAGGTCCGTAGCCCACTGAGTTCCGGATGAGCTCGCTAGGAGCGCATTCCGTGCCCGTGGGGCGAGTGATTAAGATAGCGGCGACACGAGGCCACAGCAACCACCCGTGATGGATTTCTTTGGTGACCTGGGTCACCACATGGAGGTGGGCACCGCCAAACGGCTTGAACTAGCCGTTTGAGGGGCGAGCGGACCGCAACAGATGATACTTTTTCTTGCCGCGCCTGAACAGGTGGTGCCCCCCCGCCAGCGGTTGAGCCGGAAGGGTCGCCTCGAGATCGGAAACCCTGCGCCCGTCCACGTAGATACCGCCTTCACCGAGCGCGCGCTTCGCGTCGCTGCGAGAGGTTGCCAGGGCCGTCTCGACCAGGAGGTCGAGCACAGAACCGCCGAACGATTCGACGGTGGTGGTCGGCACCTCACCAGCCAGCAGATCAAAGGCGGCCGCAGATGCCTTGGCCGGGTCCGCATCGCGCGAGAACAAGATCTCCGAAGCCTCGATGGCACCCTTCATCGCCTCGGCGCCGTGCACGAGCCGCGTCAGGTCGGCGGCGAGTGTGCGCTGACCGAGCCGGTCACCCGGGTTCTCCATGTGGGCGTCGGCGATCTCCTCACACTCCTGTGGCGGTCGGAAGGTGAGGAACATCAAGAGCTTGCGAACCTCGCCGTCCTCGGTGCCCAACCAGCCCTGATAGAAGCGATACGGACTCATCTTGTCCGCCGCCAGCCACATCGTGTCGCCCCCGGCCGTCTTGCCGTACTTGGTGCCGTCGGGTTTCAGCAACAGCGGGACGGTGAGAGCGTGGGCGGTCGAACCACTGCGTCGCCGGATGAGATCGGCACCCAGGACGATGTTGCCCCACTGGTCCGAGCCACCGATCTGCAGTTCCACACCCTCGTTCTCGTTCAGCCACATGAAGTCGAAACCCTGCAACAACATGTAGGAGAACTCGGTGTAGCTGATTCCGTCACCGCTACCGATGCGGTTCTTTATCGACTCCTTGGCGACCATCTGGTTGACGGTCACATGTTTTCCGACATCGCGAAGGAAGTCGAGGAGGCTGACCGGCGAGGTCCAGTCAAAGTTGTTGACCAGGCGGGCCCCTTCGCCATCGGCACCGTCGCCGAAGTCGAGGAATTGCTCGAGCTGTGGCCGGATACATGCCAGGTTGTTCGCCAGGGCTTCGGCGTCGAGAAGATTTCGCTCCGACGATCGCCCCGAAGGGTCGCCGACCATTCCGGTCGATCCACCAGCGAGAGCAAACGGAACGTGGCCCGCGAGCTGGAACCGCCTCAAGGTCAGCAGCGGGACGAGATTGCCAACGTGCAGCGAGTCGGCCGTCGGGTCGAAACCACAATAGAGACGGACCGGCCCATCGGCGAGGCGTGCTGCAAGGGCGGCCCGATCGGTGGTGTCGTGGATCAGGCCACGTGCGTCGAGGTCCTCGAGGATGTTCACCCCACAAGCCTGGCACGGTGACAAACGGATCAAAACCGTTTATCTCACACCGGTGTGGCGTCGACTGGACAAGACGATCCGATTCTGAGGGAGCATCGGGTCTAGGAGGAAGCGGTGGACACCGCAGCCAGAACGCGCAGGATACGCACGACGGCCATCGCCGCCGTCCTCGCGATGCTGGTCGGGTGTTCATATACGACACCGGAGCTACGAGCCGAGATCCCGGCGAACAGCGAGGCATCTGTCATCGTCGCCTCGAACGGTTCGGAACTGACGACACTCCACGCCGGAGAGAACAGAACCGAGATCTCACTCGCCGACATTCCCCAACACGTCCAGGACGCGGTAGTCGCAAGCGAGGATCGCCGATTCTGGTCACACATCGGAATCGACCTGCGAGGCATCGTCAGGGCGTTTCGCCGAAACGTCGACCATGGCGAGATCCTCGAAGGCGGATCGACCATCACCCAGCAGTTCGTCAAGAACGCGATCATCGGCAGCGACCGCACACTCGATCGCAAGATCGAGGAGGCGTCGTTGGCCATCCAGGTCGAGCGTCAGTACACGAAGGAAGAGATCCTCGAGTTCTACCTGAACACGATCTACTTCGGAGCGGGCGCCTACGGAATCGAAGCGGCCGCCCAGGTGTACTTCGCCATCCCGGCCTCCGAACTCGATGTAGCTCAGGGAGCGATGTTGGCCGGCCTGGTGAAGGCTCCGTCCGACTACGACCCGTTCATCAACGCCGACGGCGCACTCGAGCGGCGAGCCTCGGTGCTGAAAGCGATGGCTGACGAGGGCTACATCGGCGAAGCCGAAGCCGCCGAGCTCTCGCTGACCGACATCGTTCTCGCTCCACCGGCTCCCGATTCGAGCTACCCGGGCGCCTACTTCGTCGAAGAGGTGAAACGTTTCATCCTCGAACATCCCGCTTTCGGACGTAGCTACGAGGAACGACTCCACCTCCTGTTCACCGGTGGGCTGACGATCGAGACAACACTCGACCTCCGGCTCCAGGCGCTCGCAGAGTCCGCGGTCCAGCGGACACTTTCCGATCCCTTCGACGATCCCAACGCAGCTCTGGTGAGCATGGATCCTGCCAACGGGCATGTGTATGCGATGGTCGGAGGGCGCGACTTCTTCGATGGTGGGCCGCAATCGAAGTTCAATCTCGCCACCCAGGGCCAGAGGCCTTCGGGATCCTCGTTCAAGCCTCTCGTACTCGCCGCGGCGTTGGAGGAAGGCATCGAGCTCTCGTCGCGATACCAGGCGCCGGCCAGCCTCAACATCGACGTGACCGGTGGGGTCTGGGAGGTCGAGAACTATGGAGGAACCGAAGGGGGCGTGGTGAACCTGGTCGATGCCACGGTCCGGTCCTACAACACCGCCTACGCACAGCTGATCATGGACGTGGGCCCGTCCGACGCAGTCAAGGTCGCAGCCGACCTCGGCGTCGAATCACCCCTTCTCGCGGTTCCATCGGCCGTCCTGGGCTCGAACGATGTCAGCCCTCTCGACATGGCATCGGCCTACTCGTCGTTCGCCAACAGAGGTGTCCACAACGATCCGGTCTTCGTCACCAAGGTCACCGGACCAGACGGAGATGTCATCTACCAACACGACCCTTCTCCCGTGCGTGTGCTCGACCGCGACACCGCTGACGAGATCACCCAGGTCCTTCAGCAGGTCATCTCGCGTGGCACGGGTGTGGGAGCACGCCTCGGGCGACCCGCAGCGGGCAAGACGGGAACCGGCCAGAACTGGGCCGACGCATGGTTCGTCGGCTACACACCCGAGCTGGTGACCAGTGTGTGGGTCGGTTTCGCAGAAGGCCAGATTCCGATGGTTCCCCCCACGACACGCATCAGGGTCACCGGCGGCACATGGCCCGCGGAGATCTGGCAGATGTTCATGTCCGCAGCACTCGTCGAGAAGCCAACATCGGACTTCGCGACGGCCGGGGGAACCGACGAGGGCGAGGACTCCGACCCTCCGGACCAGCCGGATCCAGCCGGCGACACAGCCGCGAACGGTGATGCCGAGACCCCGAACTTCGAAGAAGTCGTGGCCCCTGGCGAGCTGGTCAGCGACGTGGTCGGTATGCGAAACGAGCTGGCTGCAGACATCTTGACGCGTGCCGGATTTGTCGTGCTGACCGAGTCGGTCCCCGACGATCAATACCCACCTGGGGTTGTTGCGTCGATGGAACCATCGGGCGAGGCGATCATCCCGGCGGGAAGCGAGATCGTCCTCAACGTCGCCAACGGTCAACGGGTCAAGCGTGTACCCGACGTGTTGGGCGAAGGCACAGAAGCCGCTACTGCAATCGTTCTCGGCGCCGGCTACGAGGTCGAGATCATCGACGAAGCCGAAGCCGATCCCGAGGCCGCTGAGATCCGGGCCGGACAGATATGGAAGGTCGATCCGGGTACCCGCAGCCCGCTGGAGCCCGGCGAGACCGTCACCATCTGGGCCAACCCTCTCTAGATCTCCGGAACACGAAGACCTAGTCGAGGCCGACACCGAGGTAGTAGGTGACGAAGTAGGCGAGGCTGACCATCGAAGAGATCGCAAGGCCATAACCGAACCCGGGGAACATGCCTTCGAAGATCAACTTGCCCCCGATCAGGAGACAAACAACGCCGACAGCGGGTGGCCACATGAGGCCCGGAGCAATCCAGAACACCGCTTGGCCGACCACCAACCCCGCCGCCAGCCCAACCGCCCACTCGAGTAGGCGCAGGGTCATCATTTGAAGCTGCTCCACGGGCATGAAGTTACCTGGTCGATGCCTCGATCTGTTGTCGCACGACGCCGAAACCCCGGCTCGCCAATCTCCTGGTGCTCGCGTCGAGATCGAGGTCGGGACCGTCGAGCTCGTCTGGCAGCACCCAGCGCAACTCCTCGGACTCGTGGTTCCCTTGCACAACTGCGCCCTCTGGGGCCTGGACTGCGAACCTCAGATCGAGGTGCAGGTGATCTGGTTCTGGTCCCGATCGATTGACGAACAGGTGGATATCGACATCAACAGGGTCGGTCCAGACCCGTAACCCCTCGATGCCGGTTTCCTCCGCGGCCTCCAGCAGGGCGACCCGAGCAAGGTTTGCCTCGCCGTCGGCGTGACCACCGGGCTGCAACCAGCGTTGCACCTTGGTGTGGAAGAGGACCAGCCCCCTTCCACCGCCGTGGTCGACCACCCAGGACGAGCCGGTGAGATGCCCGGTCAGGCAAGAGCGATGAAGAGCATCGGGGTGGGTGTCGATGAAGTCGAGCACCTCTTCGCGGTAGCCGGCTGAGGCCCCGCAGGGAGCAACAAACCGTTCGACGCATCGACGAGCGTGCGCCAGGTTCGACCATGACTCCAGGTCGCCGAGTGTGGCCCAGCGCGTCTGTTCGGTCGGAGGGCTCGTTTCGTTCATCTGCTCACGTTCGGATCGCCTGACACATACCACCGCCATGGCAGATCGAGGCCCCGGGAGAGGCCGATGCGCGCGCTCACGGACGGCTCGGCCGGGGGTGGTGTGCCGTCGTCGAGCAACAGCAGAGGGTCCTCCGCGAGGTCGTGTCCGTCGAATCGGCCATCCACGTCGAGGGCCTGACACAGTTTCGCCGGACCGCTGCACAGGTCCTTGGTCTTGTGTGCCTTCGGACGCCGTTCGAACATCGTGTCGATTCCGCCGATCGGAGCGAGCGCCCTGATCAACACCGCGGACGCTGTGCCCTCTGGCCCGACGACGACATTCATGCACCAATACATGCCATATGTGAAGTACACGTACGCAAATCCGGCCGAGCCGAACATCACCTGGGTGCGAGGTGTCGGTCCTCTGTATGCGTGCGAACCCGGATCGTCGCTCCCCCGGTAGGCCTCTACCTCGACGATGCGACCCGTGACCGCGCCGTGCCCAACGACCTTGTTCAGCAGATACGGAGCTACTTCACGCGCGTCTCGCCCGAGGGCGGCACGATCGACAGGGATCATGGACCGTCGACGGCCGGGCCGAACGCCTCGACCACCTCGGCAGGTGTAGCCATGGTCTCCGACGTCCCGAGTCGCACCGACACATAGAGGACCGTGGCCGTGAACACGAGCTCGCCGTCGAACGAACCTGCGAACCCGAGCTCCCACGAGGTGTTCCCCCATCGGGTCGGGGCCATGTCGACATCGATCACGTCGGTGTTGCCCACCGACCCCTGCCACTCGATCTCGATCTTCTTGAGCATCATGTCCCAGCCGAGATCCCGCAACCCTCCGACCTCACCGAGGAAACGTTCGAGGGTGTCGTCGACGTAGGCCATGTAGTGGGCGTTGAACACAACACCTTGAGCATCCACCTCGCCGTAGCGAACCCGAATCGAATTGCGGAATCTGGATACGAAGGCCACGACGATGATCTTGCCACGCGGCCCGGGTCGAGCAATACGATCCCTGAATGCCCGATCGTCTTGAACCCGAGCAGCACCGCATCGATGCGGGTGCCGTGACCCTGAACTGTCTCGACTATCGGGCGATGCTCACCGGACCGCCAGCGGCGTCGGTCCTGATGTTGCACGGGCAGGCCGACTCGGCCTGGAGCATGCATTCGATCGCCCTTTCCCTCGGCGACCGCTACCGGGTGTTCAGTCTCGACTTGCGAGGTCACGGTCTGAGCGACCGTGGCGGATATTCGATCCTTCAGATGGTCGGAGATGTTCGCGGAGCGATCGACGTCCTCGAGCTGATCGACCCGATCGTCATCGGCCACTCCTTGGGTGGGCAGATCGCTGCCCAGTTGTGTGGCATCTATCCCGAGATCGCCAGAGCACTCGTGATGCTGGAAGGCCTTGGACCACCGGTGAACAGGCTGCGCCCAACACGCGGAGTCGAATTGACTGACGATCAGGCCCAACTCAACTCGGATCGGAGGGTTGTGGAGATGGTCAGGCAGCCCTACCGCAGCCGAACGTTTCGAGATGTCGATGAGGCCGTCGAGCGGTTCGGCAATGGTCATCCCGGACTGTCGCCCGAACGCACCCGCTACCTCGTCGAGCGATCGACGCGAATCCTCGCAGACGGCTCCCACGAGTGGCTGTTCGACCCCGCAGCCCGAGACTGGCTCGCCGGTCACGATCACGGTCGGGCCGAGCAGCGTTGGCGGGCGATCACCTGCCCGGTTCAGGTCATCCTCGGAGGCGAGGCCTGGGACCAGTTCTGGTCCGACCGTGCCTCCGGCGGAGCCGACTATTACAGCGACGAGGACCACGCCGCCAAACTCGCGAACTTCGCCGACGTCGAAGAAGTGATCATTCCCGGAGCGGGTCACATGCTCCAGTACGACCAGCCCGACACCTTGAACCGAGCCATCGAGGGGTTCCTCGACCACCTCGCTTCCTAGCTCGGACGTCCCGCGTACGAACCCATTGGGCTCGCCTGGTGTGCTGCCCGGCTAGAGCGCGAAGTAGGTGCTGATGTGTCGTGGGGCTGGCTTGGCGATGATTCTTGAGCAGCAGTGGGCAATGCTGTCGAGCATTTCGCCTGCAGTCTTGTGCCATAGGAACGGTTTCGGGTTGGTGCAACAGGTGCCGGAGCCTGCGCCGTTCACGCGTCCGCGGACGCGTGAACGCCACCCACCGCAGGTCCGTCACCGCCGACGGTGACGCGAACGTGGGGCGATGTCCACGGCATTGGGTACGGTTGTCCCAACCCCTGAGTAGGCTTTCGAACGCAGCCGAAGAGGCGACGGTTCAAAAGCCCAGGTTCCCTGTTGGAACGAACCTTCTTGCAGCGAGCCAGCTCGTACGTCGGCGCAGCAGCGGCCCCTCCGTAGTCCACGTCTTCAAGGCGCGGAAACCAACAACGCGTCCGCGGACGCGTCGGGGGCACTGTGCGTGCTCGTTGTCGGATCTTCGGGCGCGAATCGGACGCCCAGAGCGATCGGCAGTTGCTGGAGGATCGTGCAAACCGGCCTGCCTCATCGCAGCCAGGGGTCTGCAGATTGAAGGGGCTGAGGAATCGGTGGATTGGCTCGTCACGGATGATTGGGATTGCCGTGCTGGCGCTAGCGGGCCGCGAGGAAATCGGTCAAATCCATGAGCTTCTCGCCGAGCTCGACTCGCCAGCGCCCTCCTCAGCTATGTCGACGGCGACAACACCCGAGCCAAACCCCTCAAATGGACCTGGAACTGTGTTGCCCCAGCTCACGAACCCGACAGCCACACCACGTCAGCGCGACACCACTAGTCCTCGATGTCGGTCACCTGGAAATCGCCGTAGGGACCCCACGCCTCGTCGAGGATGATCGTCGGATCGGCGCTCCACAGGAGTGACTCGACCTGGCGCCGACTGCGCCGGCCGGTGTACGAACGGACAAAGTCGAACGGTGTGGCCTGGAGAACCAGGCCGGAGTCTTCGAGTTCGGGGTGGGCCGGAAAGGTCGTGCCGTCGCTCAGCTCGACGGTTGCGCCGATGCCGAGAAGTTCTCCCAACCGTTGCTGGAACACCTCGACGTAGCGGTGGGCAGCCTCGGTGCTCGCGTCATCGTGACGGTCGATGTCGTGGCCCAGAGCGTGCTGGACATCGTGGAGATGTACGACCAGGTCACCGGCGAGGCGGGTGGCCAGCAGCGGAATCTCGTCGCTGATCGCTTTCATCTCGGCGTCGTAGCCGAGCCATTCCACACAGATCTCTTCGAGGGTGCAGTCTGCGCGGTCGGCGACCTGACGGGCGGTGCTCTCGTCGGAACCGAGACCCTCACGCATGCCATTGGTCAGGTCTAGGTTCAAGCCGCACGCGTGGGCCGCCACACCCACGACCGTCCAGTCGGGGCACATCGGGACTGTCGTGTTCGCCTGGGCATCGTCGAGCGAGCGCATCAAGGTGATGAACCGATCTCGTACGGCTACGTAGTGCTCCCACTGATCATTGCTCTCGGCCACGAGACCTCTCCTTCGTCCGAGCGTCGACTCTAGAGCGGAAGCGGGCCGAATCGGTCAGCAGAAGAGGTTATTGTGCACCTCGTAGCTCACCGAACTGGCCTCATCATCTCTGGTGACGGTCGGCTGCACGACTCCGCTGACCTCGTGCAGCAGGAAGGGGTTCTGCTCTGTGCTCGTTGCACTGTTCGGGAACTCCCAATGCCACTTCTCGGGCCGTCCCCTCGATGTGTCGGCGAACCTGGTCGCCTCTACAGGGCACGACGTCACGTCGGTCTGACACCGATCGAAATCCCAGTTGGGGACTCCTGGAGTCTGCGATAACGAGGGGGCAACAGGTGTCCCACTACTCTCTGAGAGCTGACGGAGAAGGAGCCTCATGGAACCGGTCGTTCCGAATCACCACGCCCACCATCCCGGATTCAGGGGACGAGCGGGATTCGCTGCTGCAAAGCGCTTCCTCGAGGTCGGGCCCGACGCTTCGGTCGGGTGTGATCTGACCGACGTCGGCCCCGGCGATCACGTCATCGACATAGGCAGCGGGCCCGGTGTCGCAGCACGAGAGGCGGTCAGGCGTGGGGCCACAGCCCTCGCGGTCGATCCGGCGTCGGTGATGATCCGTGTCGGACGGGCACGCAACGATCATCCCGACATCACGTGGCGCCAGGGAACCGCCGAAGCGGTGCCATCCGAAGACGCCTCGGCGACGGTGGTCTGGTCGATGGCCACGGTTCACCACTGGCAGAACATCGACGAGGGTCTGGCCGAGGTCAGAAGAATTCTGAAACCTGGAGGCCGGTTCCTCGCCACAGAGCGGCATCTCCGAGGCGACGGAACCGACGCCACCGACCACGGATGGACCGAGGGCCAAGCCGGTTCGTTCATGGCGTCGTGCCGCGAACATGGCTTCGAGAATGTGACCCTTGACTACGGCGAAGCGTCGCGAGGCAAGCTGCTGTGCGTTCTGGCCAACCAACCTTGAAGGCCTGGGTATCCGCCTAGGCCGGCTGTGACAACTCGGATTGATCTCTGGGCACCATGATGTGGTGACCGCGACCGCCGGGTTGTGCCGGAACAAGCCGTCCCACAAAAACGATTCCGTCCCGCTTGGTCTTCACCAGGACGCTGAGGTGGTCGCTGGGCGTCGCCTCGATCGACAGCTTGAACGCGCCGTCATCGTCGGTCGTCGCGCTCGTGAGCAGATGTAGTGACTTGGTGTATTCCCAGTGCCTGACGCGACGGCGCTGGGGACCTCGAACCTCGATCGTGGCTTGACCGAGCGGCTCGTCGTCATCCCACGAAACCCGACCGATCAGGTTCATTCGACTGTTCTCCTCGGCCTTGCCGTTGCGACGGCTGGTTCGATTGCCGGTGGCCGGCGCAGCGATCCTTGCAGTTGAGGACAAACGACGACTTGGCGATTCGTCAACGAACAGACGCGAGCCATCTGATCGCGGGTGTTCCTTCGAGTCGTGGTCGCTGCTCATGGCGACAGCCCATCACCCGGGCATTAACGACCAATTAATGCACCTACCCGAACCTGGATCCAATCCATGACGGAGGTGTTCCATGGCGCGAGGTTCGGCCGCAGTTCTCATTGCGATCTTCTTGGTGTCGAGCGCATGCGGCGGCGGGTCCGAGGTGCCTGAAACGACGGAATCTGGAATAGCGACGACCGACCCAACGACGGAAGGCACATCGAGCGCAGCGCCAGAGCGGGTCGTGTCGACCGAGGTTCCGAGCGATCCGTTCGCGTCGTTCGCGATCGCTCAGCCCCCGGCCACCGCGACCCCTCCGGCACCTGCCGACGACGCCGATAGCCACATCGCGGCCATGTTCGCCGCCGTGGCCGACCTGTTCCTCGACGACCCGCGGGCGACCGAGGGGCTGTGGACCGAGCTTCTTCATCACCGATCCGACCGGCATGCTCCCGAACTGGTCATTCGCTCCTGGGCCTCCGGCACCAGCCTCGCTGCGGAGGCCTACTCCCTGATCGGGGCTTATGCCGATGTCGGCGCCCAGGCCGGGTATGACCCTGACTTCGACAACTACTGGCCCGTGCGCAGCAGCGCCGCAAAGGTGTTCGAGGATATTAACCGCCACGCCTATGACATAATCGCCGACGCCGACGCCCTGGCATACGGTGGCCGACTCTGTGTCGCCACGATGCTGCTGGGCGACGGCGACGGCGACGACTGCGGCGATGGCTTGCCCGAAGCACAAGCGATCCTGGACGAGTTTGCAGAGCTGCTCGATTCGAGTGAACTTCCCGACGAACCCGACGATTTCGATGACGGCGTACCGCTTCGGCATTCGCTAGAGGATCTGACCAAGGGGTTCGAGCTGTGCCGGCTCTGGACTCCAATCGTTGCCGAACTCGGCCCCGAGAGGACCGAGTTGTTCGATGCTCTGATCGACGACAGTTTCATCGATACCAAGTTCCTCGGTCGCAGCGACTGTCGATGGGATGCCGGCCTCGACGAGGACGCCTCATGGGACTTCGGACCCGGCAGGGATGCGTTCGCGAATGTCTACACAAGCCTTGTGGCTGCGGGAGCCGGGGCGCCTTTCGATGAGGACATGTACGACAGTTATAACGAGGTGACCCCTGAGGAGTACAACGAGGCCGTGAAGACCACGGTCTTGCTCCTGGCCCAGGCTGCGCTCGAGGCAGCATCGGTGGAGTTGGGCAGGGTCGTCGAGCCGCAAGCGGGTATCGGGCTGGCGTCCATCGTGCATCTCTCGACCGGCGAGCTGTGGATCCAGGAACTGATGGGCGGCCTCGAGTCCGACGACGATCCGTACCTGGCGATCGCCGAAGCCCTCGGCTGCGAGGTAGGCACCGAGTCGGGTCCCCCGGATTGCACCGACGAACAGTCGGCGACGCTCGAGTCGATCCGCCGGTTCGAGTTCCGGCGCGGGGCCATGTCTCTTGGTGAGGTCGTCGACTGGGAGGACGTCGAGCGTGATCTCGGCCTGTGCCAGCTCTGGAACGATGCACTTGGTGCCGCAGGTGCTGAGACGGCGACGCGAGTCGACTTCCAGGTCAACCAGCTGGGCCTCGACGAGGTCTACGGAATCGACGACTGCGACGCAGACTTCGACGACGGTTCGAGCACCGCATCGCCGTAGTCGAACACCATGAGTGTCACAGCCGCCGTCAGCGATCAGAAGCGACGATCCGACGGTCGATCGAGAGGTTGGTCGTCTGCCCCACCGACACGCCGTCGTCCTCGAGGGCGTCGACCAGCGCATCGAGCAATAGTCCCCGGTACATCGGTTCGAGCGTGCGGTCGTCGATCCACGCGAACACGTTGAAGAACGTGGCCTCGCTCCCGATGCTGTCGAACGCAACAAATGCCGTCTTGTCTGGCCGGTTCCACTCGAACCTCGACACGACCTCTTCCATGATCGCCTGGGCGCGCCGGCGGTCGGTCGAACGATCGAGTGGGATCTGCACGACGATCCGCCAGCCTCCCATGCGGCTGTGGTTCAGCACCTCACCATCCTGGAACATCGCGTTCGGGACCCACGCTTTGGACCCGTCGGGCAACTCGATCTCGGTTCGCAGGAGTGTGCGAAACACCACCCGACCGTGCAGACAGTTCACGGTCACTACATCGCCGATGTCGTAGACATCGTCGATACGAATCATCGCACCGGCCACGAGGTTCTGCCCCACGGGTGTGAACACCACCGCCCCCGTGAACCCGATCGTCGCCATGACGGCGGCCATGCCCGAAACGTCGACTCCGATCGCCGCGACCCCGCCGATCGCTCCGAACACACGGATGAGCTTCGGAGCGAAGTATCGGAGCTGATCACGAATTCGAGCGTCGTCGATACGACCGATCAGCACACGAGCGACCCGCAAGGCAATGAGCGTGGCGACGGCAACACCGAGCAGCCGACCCATCGATTGGGTTGCCAGCAATGCCGCCTCATTCGAACCGACGCTCGATTCGAAACTGCTCAGGTCCATGGAAACCCCTCCATAACCCGCCCCCGTTGCTTCTGTCACACAATTGTAACATACAGAGAGCCGCAGATGGGGATTTGTACCGATCAGATCTCGGCTCGGCCGCTCACCCTGGCCTTATCGGCCCTGATGCAAGCCACGAAACGTTCTCTCTGATCGGCCACGGCTGCTGGCCCTCCCCCGCCGCGGGTTGTGCGGCGCTGGACGGCGACACCGGGTTCGAGGATCTTCGCCGCTTCGGAACCGAGATCGGGTGATGCCGCAACGAGCTGGGCGAGGGAGGCCTCGCCATCGAGGGCACGCCGGACCAGTTCACCGACTACCGCGTGGGCGTCGCGGAACGCCATCCCGTCGACGACGAGATGTTCGGCGAGATCGGTTGCAGCCGAATACGGAGAATCGGCGGCGGCAGCCATGCGGTCGCCCCTGATGGTCAGCGTCGACACCATCCCGTCCAGGGCCAACAGGGTGAGGCGGACGGTGTCGAGGGCATCGAAGAGAGGCTCCTTGTCCTCCTGCATGTCCTTGTTGTAGGTGAGCGGGAGACCCTTCATCGTGGTCAGCAGCCCGGTGAGGTGTCCGACCAGGCGGCCGGCCTTACCCCTCGCCAGCTCGGCGATGTCGGGGTTCTTCTTCTGCGGCATCATCGACGATCCCGTCGAGAAGCCGTCGTCGAGCGTCACAAAACCGAACTCGTCTGTCGCCCAGAGGATGAGCTCCTCGCCGATTCGACTGAGGTGCACGCCCAGCATCGTCAACGCGTAGAGAGTGTCGGCAACAAAATCGCGGTCGGCGACGGCGTCGAGGCTGTTGTCGAAGACCGCGGCAAAGCCGAGATAGCCGGCAGAACGCTCGGGATCGAGCGGCAGCGACGATCCGGCCAGAGCACCGGCGCCAAGCACCGACACATCGGTGCGGCGACGAGCATCGAGCAGCCGATCGACATCGCGGGCGAGCGCCCAGCCGTGGGCCATGAAATGGTGCCCCAACATGACCGGCTGGGCACGCTGGAGATGGGTGTATCCGGGCAGATACCAGCCGTTCTCGATGGCCTCGTCGGCCCTTGCCAGCAGGACCCGCTGGAACCGCAACACCAGCTCGGCGACCTCGGTGATCTCGCGGCGCGTGATGAGGCGCACATCGTTGGCGACCTGATCGTTGCGGCTACGGCCGGTGTGCATCTTGGCGCCGGCCGGGGTCAGTTCGGTGACCCGACGCTCGACAGCGGTATGGATGTCCTCGTCGGACGCGACGAACACCATCTCGCCCGATTCGATCTCGGTTTCGACCTGATCGAGTGCACCGAGAACCGAGTCGCGTTCGTCGATCGTGAACAATCCGACGTCGGTCAACATCCGTACGTGAGCTCGCGAACCTTCGATGTCCTCGCGGTACATACGACGATCGAACGGCAGCGAGTCGTTCAACGCCTGAAGTGCCTCGGCGGGCCCGCCGGCGAACCGTCCGTGCCAGAGTGTTGCCATCTGAGATTCCTGTCTCGTCTACGGAAACTGTCTTCGCTGCGGATCCGCGCCACTCCGTGGCCCGTCACTCGCAGATTCCAGTGCTGCCGACTATGAGCGCTTTCTGGCGAGGTTGCGCAGGCGTAGGGCGTTCAGCTTGATGAAGCCCTCTGCGTCGGCCTGGTCGTATGCACCCTCGTCCTCTTCGAACGTGGCGATTGCCTCGTCGAAGAGGCTGTCGTCGCTACGGCGACCGGCGATGGTGATGTTGCCCTTGTACAGCTTCACCCTCACATCGCCGTTGACATGGGCCTGACTCAGATCGATCGCCGACTGAAGCATCTCGCGCTCTGGGGCAAACCAGAAGCCGTTGTAGACCAGCTCGGCGTACTTGGGCATCATGTCGTCCTTCAGGTGGGCCGCGTCGCGGTCCAGCGTGATCGACTCGATCGCCCTGTGGGCCTTGAGCATGATCATGCCACCTGGCGTCTCGTATGCACCACGACTCTTGATGCCGACGAAGCGGTTCTCGACGATGTCGGTACGGCCGACACCGTTGGCTCCACCGATGCGGTTCAGCTCGGCCAACACCGTGGCCGGTGACATCTGCACACCATCGATCGCAACTATGTCGCCCTTGCGGTAGGTCAGCTCGAGATAGGTGCCCTCGTTCGGGGCTTCCTCTGGCGACGTGGTCCAGCGCCACATCTCGGCGGGTGGCTCGGTCCACGGGTCTTCCAGCGGGCCACCCTCGTAGGAGATGTGCAACAGGTTCGCGTCGGTAGAGAATGGCGACTTGTTGCCCCTGGTCTTGTCGATCGGAATGTCGCGTTCCGCGGCGTACGCCAGAAGGGTCTCACGGCCGCCGAGATCCCATTCACGCCACGGTGCGATGACCCTGATGTCGGGGGTCAAGGCGTAGGCGTTCAGCTCGAACCGGACCTGATCGTTCCCCTTGCCCGTCGCCCCATGAGAGATGGCGTCGGCGCCGGTCTCCGCTGCGATCTCGACCAGTCGCTTGGCGATGAGCGGTCGGGCGATGGAGGTGCCGAGCAGGTACTCACCCTCGTAGATCGCGTTCGACCGAAACACCGGGAACACGTAGTCGCGCACGAACTCTTCGCGCAGGTCCTCGATGAAGATCTGGTCCTCGGGAACGCCCATCTTCAGGGCCTTGGCCCGTGCGGGCTCGAGCTCTTCGCCCTGCCCGAGGTCGGCGGTGAATGTGACGATGTCGCACTCGTACGCGTCGCGCAGCCACTGAAGGATGACCGAAGTGTCGAGGCCGCCGGAATAGGCCAGCACCACACGGTCGATCGAGTTGCTCATTGATATCTCTCCTGATTTCGTTCCCCGGGCACACTGCCCGCTCGTGTTGCGTCTCGTCGGATGCCGCGAAGCATCACAGACCGGCCAGATCGCGGAAGTTGCCGGCCACCTCGATGCAGGTGGCGTCGGGGGCGACCACGACCAGAATCGTGTCGTCGCCCGCGACAGTACCGATGATGTCAGCCCGTCCAGACCGGTCGAGCGCCGACCCCACGACGTGGGCAGAACCGGGTGGAGTTCGAAGCACGATCAGCGGTGGGTTCGCCGCCACCTCGACGACCCAGTCCGAGAAGACCCGGCGTAGATGGTCGTCGGGAGCCTGCCGCTGATGGGCAAGCTCTGGCACGGCGTAGATCGAGTCGCCACCGGGCACCCGAACCTTGACTGCACCCAATTCCTCGAGATCGCGCGACACCGTCGCCTGGGTTGCTTCGAACCCGGCTTCGGCCAACAGCTCGACCAGGTGCCCCTGAGATGTGACCTGGTGATCGGCCAGGATCCTCTCGATTGTGTGCTGTCTCTGGGCCTTCATCGCCGAGGGCTCACTGCTGCACGATCCATGCGAACAACCCCCGAGCGGAATGCATGCGGTTCTCCGCCTGGGGAAACACCCGGCTGAGCGGAGACTCGACGGCTTCGTGGCTGACTTCCTCTCCCCGATGAGCCGGAAGGCAGTGCATGAAGATGCCCTTGGGCGACATCAGGCCAAGCATCTCCTCGGTGACCTGGAAACCCTCAAAAGCCCGCATGCGCGCCTCGGCCTCGGTCTCTTGACCCATCGAGGTCCAGACGTCGGTGTAGATGGCGTCGACACCCTCAACCGCTGCCTCCGGTCGATCGAAGACCTCGATGTCGCCACCCAGAGCACGAACCCGGTCGAGGTCGATCTCCGATGGGCCGTAGTCGCCGGGGCACGCGATGCGGCTCTTCACGCCCGTCATCGCACAACCGAGTGCAAGCGAGCGCCAAACATTGTTGGCATCACCCACATAGGTGAGCGTCAGCCCGTCGAGCGACCCGAACTCGTCGTTCAAGGTCACGAGATCGGCGAGGGCCTGCATCGGATGGCCCTCATCGGAAAGCAGGTTCACCACCGGAACAACTTCGCAGGCCGCCATACGTTCGAGGACCTTGTGGTCGTAGACCCGCGCAGCGACGAGCGAGTGGTAACGAGCGAGGGTGCGAATGACGTCTTCTGCGCTCTCACGCTTGTCGATGCCGACCTCCTCGTCGCGGATGTACATCGGGTGACCGCCGAGTTGCACGACCGCCATCTCCGACGAGTTGCGCGTGCGGGCCGATGGCTTCTCGAAGACCAGCCCCGCACCCTTGCCTGCCAGAACCTGGGGCGGTGCCGGCGACGCTGCCAGCTCCAGAACCTCGGCCAGCTCGGCCGAACTCAGATCGTCTACCTCGAGAAAATGCCTCACTTGTTTCCCCTCTCCGCCTTCGCCCTGACGTCGGCGATCGCCTCGCCGAAGATCGACAACGCCTCGTCCATCTGCTCGGTGGTCAGTGTGAACGGTGGAGCGAACCGAACCGAGGTCGGTGTCACCGCGTTCAGTACGACCCCGCGCTGCAGGCACAGGGACACGACCTCGCCCGCGACGATGCCTTCATCGAGCTGTGCCGCCAACAACAGACCCAAACCTCGAACCGTCGTCACACCATCGACCTCTTCGAGCCTGGCCATCAGCTCGCCACCTATGCGCAGAGCCTCGGCAGGAGCATCGATCGCCTCCATGACCCGCAGCACGGCCCGCGCGGCCGACGTTGCCAGAGGTTGGCCGCCGAAGGTCGTGGCATGGTCGCCGGGCCGAAATGATGAAGCAACCTCGGTCGGGGCCCAGATGGCGCCGATCGGCATGCCGTTGCCCAACGCCTTGGCCATCGACACAACGTCGGGGCGCACACCGTAGTGCTGGTATCCGAACCACTGGCCTGTGCGCCCAAACCCGGTCTGTACCTCGTCCATCATCATCAACATGCCCCGCTCGTCGCACAGGGCACGAACCGCTTCGAGGTAGCCGGTGGGAGCGGGGTTGACGCCACCCTCTCCCTGCACCGGTTCGAGCAACACGGCCGCGCACGTGTCGTCGATCGAACGTTCGAGCTCGTCGATGTCACCGAACGGAACATGCCTGAAACCTTCGGGAAGAGGCTGGAAGACCTCGTGTTTCTCGGGTTGACCCGTTGCGTGGAGAGTCGCCAACGTGCGGCCATGAAATGAACGCATCGCCGAGACGACCACGTGACGACCGTGCCCACCGTGACGCCGTGCGAGCTTGATGGCCGCTTCGTTGGCCTCGGCCCCACTGTTGCAGAAGAAGACCTGGCCTCCCCCGCCGTTCAGCCGGTCGATGGCCTGGGCGACCTCGACCTGAGGTTCGGTGGCGAAGAGGTTCGACACATGCTGAAGTGTGCGCGCCTGCTCGGAGATGGCTTCGGCTACCGCAGGGTGCGAATGCCCGAGCGAGGTGACGGCCAACCCCGAAAGGAGATCTAGATACCGTTTGCCCTCACGGTCGAACAGCTCGGTCCCCGAACCGCGCACGAACATGACACTCGGCGGCCCGTAGGTGGGCATGAACGGGCAGTGGTCGGGTTTTTCGGCGATTCCTGATACGTGGGTCATAGGGCTCTCCGTTGGGGTGCCTCGTCGGTCGTTGATACCTGGTTGTCAGTTGATGTAGGGCTCGGCGGTGATGAGGGTGCCGATACCCGAATCGGTGAACAGCTCGATGAGCACCACGTGAGGCACACGGCCGTCGAGTAGATGGGCTGAATTGACGCCACCGTTGACCGCATCGACGCACGCAGAGATCTTGGGGATCATTCCACCCTCCAGATCACCAGAGTCGAGCTGGTCCTGGAGTTCGCGCGCTGTGGTGCGGTTGATGAGAGACCCAGGGTCGTCGACATCGCCCAACAGGCCGGCCACATCGGTCAGGTAGACGACCTTCTCGGCTTCGAGAGCCGACGCGATGGCACCCGCGACGGTATCGGCGTTGATGTTGTACGCCTGGCCAGCCGTGTCGGCCCCGATCGTGGAGATGACGGGGATGAGTCCCTCGGCCAGCAACCGTTCGATGATGGTCGCGTCGACCTTTGATACGTCGCCGACGAACCCGAGCTTGGGGTCGCGCGCAGAGGCGGTGATGATGCCGGCGTCCTGACCGGACAGGCCGACGGCGAACGGGCCGTGCACATTGATGGCGCCGACGATGTCGCGGTTCACCTTGCCGACGAGGACCATACGAGCGATGTCGAGAGTCTCGGCGTCGGTGACCCGGAGCCCATCCTCGAATATGGCCTCCTTCCCCAAACGCCGCATCATCTCGCCTATCTGAGGGCCACCCCCGTGGACGACGACGGGAAGAATGCCCACCTGATGCAACAGCACCATGTCGGATGCGAAGGTGCGAGACAGCTCGTCGTCGATCATTGCATTGCCGCCGTACTTGACGACCACGACCTTGCCGCGGAACCGCTGGATGTAGGGCAGCACCTCGGTGAGAAGGTGGGCGGTCATCTCTGGGCTCATGGGAACAATCCGATCTGGGGAAGCCCCGCTGTCTCTTCGAGGCCGAGGGCCACATTGATCGACTGGACGGCACCACCCGCCGAACCCTTCGTCAGGTTGTCGATCGCTGCGATCGCGATGAGGGTTCCCGTGCGGGGGTCGACCCTCGCTGTCATGTGCACCTGGTTGGAGCCCATCGTCGCCTTGGTCGACGGCGACCGCTCGTCGACGGTGATGAACGGCTCGTCGGAATAGAACCGCTGCATCGCCGACATGGCGTCGGTCGACGTCATCTCGCCTCGCGGCCTGGCATAACAGGTCGCGAGAATGCCGCGGCTCATCGGTGCAAGATGAGGTTGGAATAGCACCGAAACACCCAGCACCTGCTCCATCTCGGGAGTGTGGCGATGGGTCAAGATGCCGTAAGCCTCGTAGTTCTCGTCGACGGCGCAAAATGTCGTGTTGGCCTTGGGTCCCCGACCTGCACCGGAGACCCCGGCCGCGATGTCGACGATGATCGGGCCTGTGTCGAGCAGGCCGGCCCTGGTGAAGGGTGCCATGGCCAGACAGGCAGCCGTCGGGTTGCAGCCGGGAACCGCGATGCCCCTGGCTCCAGCCAGCTGGTCGCGATACAGCTCCGGTAGCCCGTAGGCCATCTGGCCGAGCAGTTCGGGGCATGTGTGAGGTGCTCCGTACCACTCGTCGTACAGCGATGCCTCGTCGAGCCGGAAGTCGGCGCCCATGTCGGCCACGACGCCGACCTTGCCGAGCAACTCGGACACGATGGGCTGGCTGGTTCCGTGAGGAAGGCCCATCACGACGACATCGAGGCCGACGAATTCGGCAGCGTCATAGGCCCTGTACTCGAGGTCGCCATAGGCGGGAGCGAGGTTCGGGTACAGATCGGCCAGCCTGGTTCCGGCCATCGAGTCGCCGGTGGCCACAACCACCTCAAATTCGGGATGGGCAGCACACAGACGAAGCAATTCCGTGCCCGTGTAGCCAGAGGCCCCGACGATTCCGACTCTCAACATGGAAACACACGCTAGCAGCTATTCAGCGCAGTGCAACATTATTCACCCTGTGGCTTGGTCCGTTCGGGATCGTTGGCGGGTCGATCCTCCGCAACATGCGATCGTGTGTCGATCGAGCGAGTCGAGAATGATGACAACGAGGTTGTCGGGGTTGCCAGGGTGAGCGTATTCCACCCCCGACAAGACGGCTGATCATGGCTCAGAATCGGGTACTTGTGGCAAGATGCAGGTCCACCGCGTACACGATCGCGGACACGCGGGAGGCAGCCCCAGTGCGAGAACCAGTGGTCATGTCGAGACGGCGGGCTCCGATGATCGCCGCCATCGTGCTGGCATGTGCACTGGCAGCAGGGCAGGTACCGATATCGCCGGTCGGTGCCACGGAAACCGACGCCACCCGAACCGACACCACCAGATTGCCCGAGGCTCCGGGTGCGCCCGAAACCCCCGCGGCTCAGGCCTTCGGTGGAGCCGATCCGACGATCATTCCCGACCTCGACGGCGCCGTGGCCATGAGCGCCACCACCGAAGGCGACGGGCTCGTTGCGGTGACCTCCCAAGGCCGGGTTGCGGTCGGCGGCACCGCCGGCTTCCTCGGCGACGCATCGGGCATCGCCCTGCGGTCGTCGATAGTCGATATCTCTGTGACTCCCGACGGCGAGGGTTATTGGCTCACCGCCGAAGACGGCGGCGTGTTCACCTTCGGCAACGCCCCCTACCTGGGTTCGCTTCCAGAGGTGCTGCCTTTGGGCGCCCTTCCCGACCGACCGATCCAGGCGATGTTGCCAACGGTCTCGGGCGATGGTTATTGGATGTTCGCTTCCGACGGCGGCGTCTTCGCCTTCGGCGATGCCGGGTTCCACGGGTCGGTGCCACAAGTCCTCGGAGCCCGACGGTCGCTGTCAAAGCCGATCGTCGACGCGATCGCAGCCGAAACCGATGACGGCTACCTGCTCGCAGCCTCCGATGGCGGGGTCTTCACCTTCGGGGCAGCGGTGTTCCACGGCAGCGCCGTACCAGAAGGGCGAGACGATGTCATCGCTGTCCTGGAGGCACCGAGCGGATATCGACTGGTCATGGCGGACGGCACCGTTCGCAGCTATGGCACACAACACCACGGCAGCTCGACCGGCCGTCCCGTCAGCGCTGCGGCGTCTCACAGATCGGGCTACTGGCTGCTGGAGGCAGGGCTCTCTCCCGTCGATCCGGGAGACTCCGGCCCACAGGTCATCGCCCTCCAGAGAAAGCTGAACTCGCTCGGCTACTGGACCGGCCACCCCGACGGCGACTATGGCCACGTGACCAGCCAGGCTGTCATGGCATTCCAGAAATGGAGCGGCCTCGAACGATCTGGCAGTGCCGACGAGCAGACCATCGCCCTACTCTCCGACGCCGAACGGCCAACTCCCGCATCACCGGACGAGTCACTCATCGAGGTCGACCTGGCCCGACAGTTGATCCTCGTCGTTCGTGGTGGACGGGTCGACTGGGTCTTCAACACATCGACCGGTTCGGGCATCGCCTACGAACACAACGGCCGGTGGTACGGGGCTCGGACCCCACCCGGAGACTTCGAGGTCTACTTCGAACGCCCCAACGGTTGGCGGATCTCACACCTCGGGGGCCTCTGGCGCCCCAAATACTTCAACGGAGGCATCGCGATCCACGGCTCAGGTTTCATCCCGGGCTGGCCCGACTCGCATGGGTGCACAAGAGTGTCTACCGCTGCAATGGACTTCATCTACGACGCCGACCTGATCCCGGTGGGAACGAGCGTGCGGGTCTACTGACCCTCCGGGGATCATTTGCCGTGGGTGACGTCGTACTCGGAGTAGTTCGCCCCGAACAACCCGGCGATCATGCCTGCGCCATAGGCGGCCTGGTTGCCAGCCCTGGCCCGGAGTGATCTGCGCCTCGTCGGGTCGCGCACAAGAATCGACTTGACACCGTCGCTCGCAGCGCGACCGAACTCGGCCACCGCTCCGACGAGCCGCTTCCCTCGGCGCGCCCAGGAATCGTCGACATCGCGCAACACGAACGACCTGGTGGTGCCACGTCGGTATTCGCGCTGACGCATCCATGCCAGGGTCATCTTCGACTCCGGCACGTACTCGAGGGGCATCGACTGTTCGGTCCATCGAATCTTGTGCCCTGCGACTATGCACCGCCTGAAGAAGTGGGTGTCTTCTCCCCCTGTCAGATTCAGCCGGGTGTCGAATGGGCTGCAGTCACCGCCCAGAACGCTGGTGTGCATCAGCACGTTGTTCGAGTTGGCGAATGTCGCCAACTCTGCTTCGGACCGATCGATCGGATCGAAATACCCGAGCTGCGAGAGCCAATCGGGAGGATCGACCTCGAACACAGACGCAACCGGGCCCGACACGATGGCCACACCCGTCTCGTGTTGAATCTCGACCAGGTTCGCCAGCCAGGCGACGGGCACCTCCTCGTCGTCATCGATGAAGGCGATGCCGTCCGCCCCGCTTTCGACCGCCGCGCCGACGAGTGAGTTGCGCACACTCGCCACTCCGCGATCGGGCTGGTGAACAACCTGGAACGTGAAGGGCAATGCCGGAGGTTCAGCCGTCAAGTGCTCGAAGGCCGAGCGGTCGGGGTCGTTGTCGCACACGATGACCGATACGTCGACGCCCTCGGGTACCGAGAGTTCTGCGACTGAGCCGAGCAGCCGCTCGAGCCCGATTGGGCGGCGAAATGTAGCGATACAGATAGCCACCGTCGAGACCGGTTCGCATCGTTTCGGATGTGAGCTCACTCCCACCGAAGCTACCTCCACGAAGCGGCCTCTGATGTGAGGGTCGCCGGGTCGGTCGTTTCCACAAATCCGAGTACCGCCGTGTAGGGGGCGGTGAGCAGCGGTGTGAGATCTGGACCTCGACCGAAACCGACGACCGCCATCGATGATTCGAACTCGTAGACGCGGTCGGCCAAGGAGTCGTCGGCACCGCCGACGATAAGAAGGGTGGGGCCGGGTCCACCGTCGAGACCGACCCACTCGGAGGTGATGTCACCGGCGATGTTGGTGGCGGCCAACGCCGTCGTTCCCCCGGAGGTGATCACCTTGTCGTCGGTGTCGATGGTGCCTGCTGGTGGCCCTTCCACGAGGAACCAGAATGGTCGCGGCGCCGCAGACATCTCGAACTCGATCCGCGTTTCTCGAATCGTCCACGTCGCCGACCAGTTGCCGTCATCGGAGTCGAATCTCAGCACGACGGTGTTCGGTGCCTCGGCAACGATCCGAAGATCGCCATCTCCGATTGAACCCGGATGCAGGATCGTGTCGGGGTACGAGGCATTTGGGACACCGCGGAACTCGCCGGCACCTCGGCTCGCCGGCGACCAGTCGATCCAGTCGTTGCCCTGCGAGTCGTACAGGTGTGAAAGACCACCGTTCGTTCGCTGGAATACGGCCGTCAGTTCCCTTGTGACCACCGTGATGTCGACACCATCGTCATATGCCGAGACCGTCGACGAACCGATCGGGTTCGTCCAAACACGCAATCGGCCGTCGGTCCAACCGATGCTGACCAGGTCGAGGTCGCCATCGTTGTCGAGATCGGCGAGCTGTGTGCCGTCGTGGTGCTCCATTCCCCGGTCGAGTTCCCATCGGGGCCACGCACCGTCCAGGTCGCCAGGATTCCTGAAGGCCCAGACGCGACCGTCGGCGGCATTCGAAAGCGCATGCTCGCCAACAACGATGTCGAGATCTCCGTCTCCGTCGATGTCGCCCACATCGAGGCTGTGGCCACCGTTCATGAAGCCAAGAGTTCGTTGGGTGAACGTCGCGTCGCCCGAGTTTCGATACCAGTCGACCCGCCAGATGCGATTCGGATTTGAGGTATCACCGAGCAGCTCGTACACAACAACGATGTCTTGGGCACCGTCGTTGTCGAGGTCGGCGACTTCGACCCGGTCGGGTGTCTGGGTTCCGTTGTCCCCGGCGGGGCCGTCGAGAACAAAAGCAGTTCTGGCCGTGTAGCCACCAGCGGTGCGTTCGAGCCAACGATCACCGAGGACAAGGTCGAGGTCATCATCGCCGTCCAGATCGCCGAACTCGACATCCTCATCGCCGCTGATCGCCGACAGCTGGGAGAGCGTCCATGAACCCGCACTGGGGTTGGATGCGACGAGACGTTCAGTGCCAGCGCCGTTCGGCTTGTGCCACGACAAGATGAGTTCGATCTGTCCACCTTCGTCAAACACTTCGACACCCTGGAGGAAGTCACCACTGCTGCTGGGCAGATTCGTGAACACGGTGAACCCACCGCTCCCGTCGTTTCGCGCCCAACGCAGGTTGCCGTTGTTCTGGGCACCCGTTCCCGCCGTCCCGAAGAGGTCGAGGTCGCCATCGCGGTCGAGGTCGACCACAGCTCCGATGTTGCCGAAGCCCGCGCCGATCGTGTGTTTGGTCCAGTCTCCGTTCAGCGAACCGGGATTCTTGTACCAGGCACCTCCGGCGACGAGGTCGAGGTCACCGTCACCATCGAGATCGCCGTAGCGAACGAAGACGTCCTTGGCGACACCGGTGGCAATGTTCGTGACGTTCCACGGTCCGAGCTGGGCCAGCCCACCGCTTCGTAGCATCACACGAACACCTACACCAGTACGGAACGGCTTGGCGATGATGTCGAGGTCGCCGTCACCATCAACGTCGCCGACCGAGCTGTCGTGGTTGTCGAAGCCCGTGGTCAGGTCGGCTGCCTCAAACCGGCCCGACCCATCGCCGAGATACACACGATGATGAGACGTCGTTCCTCCGCCGAGGAACATCTCGGCGCTGTGGATGTCCATGTGGCCATCGTCATCGATGTCGAACACATCGATGGTGTGCCCGTTGCGCCAGTTCGGCTCGAGGATCGTCTTTGACCATGAACCTCCCTGCCACGAGTAGTAGGCGAGCTCGCCCGTGTGGTCGCCCGTGGAGTGGACGATCTCGAGACGCCCACCCGTGATCAGGTCGCCGGCAGCAACCTGAACAGACGGATCGTCTCCGACTGCATCGGCCGACCACAACACACCGCTACGGGTGAGCAGTACGTCGGCGGCAACGATGTCGACGTTGCCGTTGCCCGTGACATCGGCGAGGAAGATGCCTTCGCGAATGTCGCCCGCTGGACCGTCGTAGATGACCGAATGAGGCCACGTGTCGGTGGCGATCGGGGGGACGCTAGCCACCATCAGGTCATTGACACTGCCCTGAGCCTGAGTCCAGAAGACCAGCTCTGATGTGCCATCGCCGTCGATATCACTAAACACCATGTCGTGGTGCTGATTCGATCCAGGGTCGAGAGCGGTCCGCCTGGTCCAAGTCTGATGGAAGGCCAATGTATGGCCGGGGTTCTCCCACCACCAGATCGCGGACTCCTGGAAGTCGCCACCTGCGATGATGTCGATGTCACCGTCGCCGTCGACGTCACCGGAGGTCGCCCCGGCTTCGATACGCAGCGACGAACCATCGATCGTGTGCGACTCGTAGGAACCGTCCGAATCGCGACGGGTGGCAATGATCGCGGGATGGGTCGTGCCGGACTTGGGCCTGGCGGTGACAATGATGTCGTCACGGCCGTCGCCATCAAGATCTGCAACTATGAGCCCGGTCTGTTCGCCATCCCCTGCCGAGGCGACGTCCTGAACGCCGAAGCTCATACCCGTCTGCCCGAGCGGAATCGTGGCGACGGTAGTAGTGCTGGTCGAAGTCGAGGTGGTCGTCGTCGCCTGGGTTGTTGTGGTCGTCGCCTGCGAGGCAGTTGTTGTCGTGGTCCCGCCACCTGCCGCGACGGGAGTGATCACCACCGACACGACCTTGGTCTTCGAACCATCATCAAAGGTCAGATCAACAAACCCATCGGAAACGCTCACGGTCACAGTCGCAGAACGCACCGGATTCGACTTCGTGGTCGATACCCGATCAT
>JAAETH010000858.1 GCA_024228575.1 Actinomycetes bacterium | reverse complement strand
TGTCATCAACTCGCTGGCCCAACGAGAGCTTGCTGCGAGGAAAGGGGTCGCCGCCACCATCGTTCCCAACGTGTTCGATTTCGAAACGCCTCCCCCCGCCATTGACGACTACAGCGCCGACTTCCGCCACGCCATCGGCCTATCTCCGAGTGATCTCCTCATCATGCAGCCGACTCGGGTCGTCCCCCGCAAGAGGATCGAGCTGGCCGTCGAGCTTGTGGCTCGCCTAGACGACTCGCGGGCCAAGCTGGTCATCACCCACCACGCAGGTGACGAGGGAGACGGCTATCTGGATGATCTTCGACATCTGGCTGACGACCTGGGAGTACCTCTGCTGAACGTCGCCGACCGCATCGGTGGTCGTCGCCGCCACACGATCGACGGGGCCAAGCGTTACTCATTGTGGGATGTGTACCCCCACGCCGACTTCGTTACCTATCCAAGCGTGATCGAGGGTTTCGGAAATGCGCTGATCGAGACCGTGTATTTCCGGCTTCCCGCCCTCGTCAACCGCTATCCGGTGTACGAGGCGGAC
>JAAETH010000857.1 GCA_024228575.1 Actinomycetes bacterium | reverse complement strand
CGGGCCCTCCCAGCTACGCCCAGGTGGTCGGAGCCATCGACAGGGTGGCTGGGCCCGACGATTTCGCCCTCGCCGCCGCCGGGGGGTTCCCCGGTGAGGTCAACAACGGCTGGCGGGCCAAGGCCCTCAACTCGTTCGACTGCGAATACGGGTTCTCCTGCATGGGCTACGAGCTGTCGGGCGGGTGGGGGGCCAAGATGGCCATGCCCGACAAGGAGGTTGTGGTCTTCGTCGGCGACGGCTCCTACCTGATGATGAACAGCGACCTGTACTCCTCGGTCCTGTCGGGGCACAAGCTCATCGTTGTTGTGTGCGACAACGGGGGGTTTGCTGTCATCAATCGCCTCCAGGTCAACCAGGGGGGTCGCCCCTTCAACAATCTCCTGGCCGACGCCAATATCGTCGACGAGGTTCGTGTCGACTTTGCGGCTCACGCCCGAGCCATGGGTTGCGAGGCCGAGACCGTGAGCTCCATCGGCGATCTCGATGCCGCCTTCGCCCGGGCCCGAGCCGCCGATCGCAGCTATGTCATCGCCCTCCAGACCCATCAGAACACCTGGACCGAGGGAGGCAGCTTCTGGGAGGTCGGCGTACCCGAGGTCTCTGACCGAGACGAGGTCCAGGCAGCACGAGCTGAGTTGATGCAAGGCAAGGCCGACCAGAGGCAGGGCTGGTGAATATCAACAGAGCCGAGCCCCAAGACTTCACCGGCCGGGTTGGCCTCCTCAGTGGTGGGACCCAAGGACTAGGCCTCGCCACCGCTCGCCTCCTGCGTGATCGGGGTGCCAGCGGGCTACTGCTGGTGGGGCGAGATGAGGCCAAGGCTGAAGCCGCGGCGGTGTCCCTAGCCACCGATCAGTGTCGGGTCGTTGGTCATAGCGCCGACGTCGGCACAGTCGACGGATGCGATTCGGTCATCGACCGGCTCGATGCCGAGTTCGGGACTTGCCACGCCCTCGTCAATTGTGCGGCCAAGACCGATCGCGGCACCGTATGGGACACCACTCCCGAGATCTGGGATGGCATGTATCAGGTCAATGTGCGCGGACCGGCTCTCCTGTCACAGGGGGTGGCCAAGATCATGAGGCGCCAGGGGGTCGATGGATCAATTGTGATGATCGGCTCGGTGGCCCTCCATGGTGGCCAGGACCGGTTGCTGGCCTATTCGACGTCCAAGAGCGCTCTCGTGGCCATGACACGCAGCCTCGCCTTCCAGCTCATGCGACACCGGATCCGGGTCAACCTGCTGAACCCAGGCTGGATGGACACCCCGGCTGAAGACATCACCCAGCGGACCTGGGAGGGAGCTCAGGATGGCTGGCTGGAAGCGGCCGAGGCCGGACAACCGTGGGGGAAGCTGATCAAGCCTGATGAGATCGCCCGCACCATCGTGCACCTGGCTACCCCGGACTCGGGGATGCTGAGTGGAGCCATCATCGATTGGGATCAGTCGGTCCTGGGCGCCGGCGAACCAGCCCGCCCCGGCCCCGAGCTCGGCCCTCAGGAGACCACCTCATGACTGACTCATCATCTGATCTACGCCTTGGCGTGCTGGGGACGGGCCGCATTGGGACCATGCACGTAGACCTCGTCCACCACCGTGTTGCCGGCATGGAGGTGGCGGCGGTGTTCGACGTCCATCAGCCGAGCGTCGAGCAGGTGGCGGCCACCGTCGGCGCCAGGGTGGCTGCTTCGCCCAAGGATCTGATCATGGGTGACGATGTTGACGCCGTGGCCATCTGCTCCTCCACCGACACCCATATCGATCTCCTGGTGGCGGCCGCCGCTGCTGGCAAGCCAGTCTTCATCGAGAAGCCCCTGTCCCTCGACCTGGCCGAAGTCGACCGTGGTATCGCCGCCGCCCGAGCGGCCGGGATCCCAGTCCAGGTGGGATTCAACCGTCGTTTCGACGCCAGTCACCAGGCGGTCCGAGACGCAGTGGCCGGAGGCGAGATCGGGGATGTGCAGATGGTGCGCATCACCAGCCGTGATCCGGCCCCACCGCCCCTTTCCTACATAGCCGTCTCGGGGGGG
>JAAETH010000856.1 GCA_024228575.1 Actinomycetes bacterium | reverse complement strand
GCACCGGTGGGAACTGGTTCGTGGCATCCGCCAGGATATCGATGGTCACCGTGGCCGGATCCGTCAGCGCCCCCCCAGGGCCGTTGTCGCTCACCGTCACTGTGAGCACTACCTGGGTGCCGACCGCCGCATCCAGCGCGGCGCTGTCAGCCACGGTGATCTCACCGCTGGCCCCATCGATGTCGAAGATCCCCAGCCCGTTGCCATTGGTGATCGAATAGCTCAGGCCGCCGTTCGTCGCGTCGGCGTCCGTGCCGGCCATCGTGCCGACCGCGGTACCGATCCCACTACCCTCGGTCACCGAGAGCCCGCTATCATCGAGCACCGGCGCAAACTCGTTTACATCGTCGACGTCGATGGTGATCGTCGCGGTATCCGTCAACGGTGTACCCGGTCCGTTGTCCGTCACTTCCACGGTCAGAGTCACCTGAGAGACCGATTCGCGGTCGAGATTCGTCTTATCCGCAATCGTCAGCTCGCCGGTCATCGTGTCGAGGGCGAAGATACCGAGCCCGTTGCCCCCAATGATGCTGTAGCCCAATCCACCATTGGTGGCGTCATCGTCGGTCGCGACCAACGTCGCGATCACCGTATCGTCGGCCGTATTCTCTTCGACGTTGAGTGCCACGTTGTCGAGCACCGGGGCAAAGTCGTTGGTGCCGTCCGCCGCCACCACCGAGAAGCTCACCGCTTCACTGCCTTCGAGGCCGCTGCCGATGGCCGGATCGTCAAGGGTCACGGTCACATCGAGCACCGGGTTGCTGGCGGCTGACAGCACGCTGCCTTGCCGGATGCGTAGCACCTGCTCGCCGTTATCGTCCGCGATCTCGAACAGCGCGGCGTCGTCGCCGGTGAGGTCGAGCGTATTGGTGCCGTCGAAGTCGTCTGTGATCTCGACGGTCGCGACGGTGACCGGCGCCGCAGCCGCCTCGTTATCCGAGATGGACGTCGACCGGACGTTCGTGAGCGCAAGGGTAGGCGCGAGATTGATGTCGTCCGTGACCAGAAGCGTGAAGGTCACGCTGTCCTCGAACGTGGACCCCAAGACCGGGTCGTCCACCTCAACCGTGACGCTCAGCTGGGGCTGGGTTTCAGCCGCCAGCTCCACGCCGGCACGCAGTTCCAGGTACTGGACGTCCGCGTCACTGACGATGGTGAACAGGTCCGCATCGGTGCCGCTGAGGCTCAGGTTGTTGGTGCCGTAGCCGTCGTCGGTGATGACGACGGTGGCCACCCGCACGTTCTGGCCCAGGTTGTCGTCTTCGGCGACGCTGTCGGTGGTATCGGTCAGGCGCACCGTCGGAGGGGTATTCTGGATGGTGAAGATGCTCTCGCCCAGGTCGTCATCGGTCAGGGTGATGACGACGGGATAGACTCCCGCGGTCGCGTAGGTGTGCTGGGCCGAGACGGTGCCCACAGCATCGGCGGGGTCGAAGGTGACATCGACCGTGGCATCCGCGTCCGTGGTGGTGTTGCCGTCGCCCCAGTCGATGCTGACGGTGTGGGTGTCGGCGAGGCCGAAGTCCTTGAAGACCGCCTCGACGGTGACCGTCTCCCCGGCCTCGACCCAGGTGCCGGTGTCCAGCGCGCTGGAGGTGGCGGCGAACAGTGTGGGGTCGAGGTTGAAGACCGTGAGGGTGGCGCTGCGCTGCGCGATACTCGCCGGATCTGCGGTGTCGGTGACGATGACGTCCACCGGGACGAGGTCGAAGGTGGAGGCCGTGGGGTCGTCGTCGGCAAAAATACGCTCGGCGCGGAAGCTGTTGCCGCTGACGCTGACCGGTATCAGATTGCCGTCGCCCCAGTCCACCGTGACCGTGAAGCTGTCGTTGACACCCACATCGCTAATGGTGCCGGAGAGCACTGCGGTGCCGGTCTCGTCGATGTTGTCTTCGATCAGCGCGAGCTGCAATGTCGGCGCCGCGTTGGAGACGGTGACCGTATCGCTGAAGGTACCAGTTGCCATCGCGCCGTCATCGTCGCTCAGGCTTGCGGAGACGACATAGCTGCCGTCGTCCTCATAGCGATGCACGGTGCCGAAGCTGGTGGTGCCCGGGTCAATATCGTCCAGGGTGTCGATAACACCGTCGCCCCAATCGATCTCGAGCACGAAGCCGTCTCCGCGCCCTTGATCCGCCATGTCGCCGGTCAGCTCGACGACCCCGCCCTCGACGATGCTGGTGCTGTCCAGGGCCACGCCGGAGAAGGTGGGGGCGGTGTTGGTGACGATGACATCATGGGTGTGATCCAGGCTGTCGTCCACGGACAGGACCGTGACCTTGATCCGGGTGGCGGCGCCGCCCTCATCGTCGTCGTAGGCATGAGTGAAACTGGTCATGGCCGGGTCGTCGGTGCTCGACGCCTGGCCGTCGCCCCAGTCGACCAGGTAGCCGGTGATGGCGTCGCCGACGCCCGGGTCCATGGGGTTGGTTATCGTAAGGCTGAAGCTCTGGCCCTCGGCCACGGTCGCGCCGGCGGAGAGCCCGAAGCTGATACCGACCTCGTTGACCTGGAAGCTGGTGGAGAGATCGAAGTAGCCGCCGTCCTGGTCGGATACGCGGCCGGACACGGTCACCAGCCCCGCATCGCCCATCGGGGTGACCAAGCCCCCCGCGGGGCCCTGAAAGCTCTCAGGAACGAAGACGCTGGCGCTGGCGGAGTCGGTGATCTCGAAGATGCCGTCGTTGTTGAAGTCATAGCTGAACCGCAGTCCGGCGTTGACATCACCCACAGCCGGGTCGCCGGCGCCGCCGAAGGTAACGCGGACGGTCGCGCCGTCGGTGCCCTCGTCCACCATACCGCCCGGGGCGTCATTGGTGAAAGATGCCGCGAAGGGGTCGAGGTTGAGAATCTCCAGGGTGGTGGCGTCCGTCGGCGTGGAGCCGTCGGCGTAGGTGACTTGCAGCGTCACCGGTATCCCGGTGGCGCTGTCGTCGATCCCCAGGGCCACGAGCTGGGCCCAGGTCAGGGTCGGGTTGGCACCGGTGGCATCGATGAAGCTGTCTGCATCGTTGGGATCGAAGTCCCAGCCGTAGGCTGTCGGGGTGCCGACGGCAGTGGCGGTCAGGGTCAAATCCTGGCCCTCCTCGATGGAGTAGGAGCCGCCCGCGGAGATATCGGCTGGATCCACGGTGACCTGAACGGACGTCGTGATGGTCTGGGCGACCGCCGGATCCGAGTCGTCGTCCACCAACTGTATGGTAATGGTGCGACCGGCATGGGGATCAGTATAGATGTGGGACGCCTGGGTATCATTGGCGCCTGGGGCGCTGGTTTTTCCATCGCCCCAGAGGATGATCCACTGTTCCGGGGTGTCCGCGTCGATATCGACGCTCTCGAAGCTGATGCTGTAGGGGCGGCCCACGTAGGCTGTGGCCGAGGCGGTGAGCTCGATCACGGGCGCCACGTTGGTGACCGTCAAGGTGATGGCCTCGGTGCGGGAATCCATCTCCAGGTTGGTGGCTCGTGCCTTGATCTGATAACTGCCGTCGTCCCAGATGCCGTACTTGGTTCCGAGATCGGTCCAGCTCAAAGAGAGGGTATCGCCGGTCTCGGCGCCAAAGGCGCTGCCGTTGATGGACCACTCCAGGTCCCGGTCCAGGGCATTGCCGCTGCCGTTGGGGATCACCGTGGTGCCCAGGGTCAGGGCATTGCCTTCGGGTAGATCCGCCAGGGGGTCGAAGGTGATCTGGGGCGCGGCGATGACCTCTTTGGTCTCGATCCGGCTGAAGTCCACATGGCCCAGGCCGTCGACGCCGACCTCGCGCTCTTCCGTGGGGTGGGGATCCTCGTTGGGGTCCAGGGTCGCGTTGGGGTCGCCCGGGTCGAACTCCAGGGTGTCCCCGCTGTCATGGTCGCCGCCATCGATGTTAGTGGTGGTGCCGAGGGCGAGCTGGTCGCCGGCCACCTGGAAAAAGTCATCCCCATCCTCGCCATCGATATCGGTGACAGCACCACTGCCCACCCGGATCAGCTCGATGGTGTCCACGCCACTGCCGGCGCGGACGTTGAGAGTGGCGCTGGTGCTGGTGGCGATCTCGGCGGTGTCGTCGTCCGCGCCGAGATTCACCGTGGTGGTGGGGCTGAGATCCTCGATCACCACCCGATCGTTGTTCGCGCCGGTGTCAATACCGAGGGTGAGCACAGTGCTCACCGGGGCCTGCGCCAGGGTAAGATTGTCCTCGCCGCCGCCGGTGCCCACGGTAAGCCCTTCGATATCGCTGAATTGGGCACGCACCGAGGCGGCCACCTCGGTGATCACCGCCCCGGCCTGGACGGCGTAGGTGCGGTTCAGGGTCGTTGAACCGGCGCCGGTGAAGATCTGATTCAGGGCCAGGCCGCCCGGGTCGCTGATGCCATGCTCCGAGAGATCCAGGTGAATCACCTGCGCCCCGCCGTCGTCATAGCCGATGCCACCCGGAAGCTCCGAGTCGGGCAGTGTCAGCCAACCGAAGTACTTGTTGCTGGTCTGGGCGCTGCCGGCCACCAGCTCGAAATCGCGCTGGGCAAAGCCGAGCCCGGTGGGATCGCCTGCGTCTTCGCTGCGGCCGATGCCCGTGATCTTCCAGTCCTCACCGTCTTTTTCCAGCAACAGCGGGGTCAGGCTGGTCGGGAAATCCGCGGCCGTATTCAGAGGGACGTAACGGAAGCCGGTCAGGATGCCCTCGGCGGGGCCGAAGGGGTCGTCCAGGACGTTGAGGGTCACGACCTCGTCCACATTCTCGCGCTCGACCAGGGCATTGCCCACGTCACCCAGCAGGCTGAAGCGCACCAGGCCGCCGCTGACCACATCATCGCCCAGGGTAGCCACATAGATGCTGGATCCGTCGACACCCCCCAGGGCGTCGGTAGGATTGACCAGGCCCGTGACCCCCGCGGTGTCGTTGACCAGCTTCTGCACCATGGTGCCGCCCGAGTCGCCCTCGAAGACGGGGACGGAATCCGCGTCGCTGCCGACCGCGAAGAAGTAGGCACCATCCAGTGTCTGCGCGACCGACGAGAGGCCGTCCAGGCCGCTGACGCCGTTCTCGTCATTCATCACCTTGGTGACAACCTGGTCCTGGAAAATCTCCCACTTGAAGGTCACGAAGCTGCCCTCGGTGGGATTCAGGACGTGCAGAAAGTCCGTGTTCGGCACGTTATCGTAGGCTTGGAGCTCCGTGGCACCGGTGAAGCCGTAGCCGGCGGCGGAAAAACCCGAGGAGCTAACCAGCAGTGAGGAGCTGTACGGGTAACCGGCACCGAAGACATTGATGCCCTGATCGTTCAGAACCAAGAGACTGTTGCCGATGAGCTCTATGTCGTAGATGGTCCTGTCCGTCGTATTGGTGATGTCTCGCTCGACCAATACGGGGCCATCGGCCTTGGTCAGGGTGGTGAAAAAGCCCGTATCCGGATCACGTACGAAGGTCTTGATTTTGTCTTCGTCGCGGTCATCCCCATCGTTGTAGCCGAAGTCATAGCTGAACCACACGACGGTGGTGTCGAACAGATCATTGATGACAATGTCCCGGACCGTGTAATCCCCGTCCTCGATGGGACTGTAGTACTTGGTCAAACCGGGGTCCAGGGTCTGACGTCCGACATACTCGAGGATGCGCGCATCAGCATCCCGCTCGAAGACCAGCAGGTCGGTCTCCCCTGACTGCACGTAGACATGCTTGCCATCCGCGCTGGTGAGGATGTGGCGCAGTTCGGTGAGGTCCTGGATGCCGTCGTAACCGTTCTCGATCACCTGGCGCAGGACGAGGGTGTCGGGATCGATGATCAGGATGGCATCGCGGTTCTCGGCCAGGGCCAACAGGTCCTTGCCGTCGCGGGCCTCCACCAGCTCCGCCAGGCCGCTGAAATCAGACAGAGTGCCGGCGGGTCCCGCATCGGCCAGGGTGCCGCGATCGGCGGTAATATAGGTCACCGAGTCGGTGGTCAGGTCACTCTTGCCGACGATATTGATGACCTGGCCATTGATGGAGGCATTGACCGTGATTGCCGCCTCCGGAATCAGGGTCGCCCAGACCGCGCCGGCATTGAGCACGTCCAGGGTGACGGTGCTGGCCTCATGGAGACCGTCATAGCCCAGGGCGGCATCCAGGCTGGTGTCCGCGGAGCCTGCCAGGTGCACACCGAGCCTCGGCTTCTCCAGGTTCAGGTCCGTGAGATTGATCATCAGCAGCATGTCGTGGCCGCTGAAGTCGATGGCCGTGCCCGTGTCCAGCAAATCCTCGAAACCGGAATCCACCCGATAGATTGCCACCAAGGCGTTGGCCGGGGGCGCGTTCTGCTCGGTGCTATTGAGGTCGAAGTCCAGCAAAGTGTTGAGATCGGCGTCCTCGGCGATGCCGTCGATAAAGCCGAAGATCTCCGCGCCGGCGATCAGATCCGGCAGATAGGGGGTCTCTACGTCCGCGGACCCGAAGACGAAGGGGTTCACCGCGGTGGGGCCCGAGAG
>JAAETH010000855.1 GCA_024228575.1 Actinomycetes bacterium | reverse complement strand
GGGGCCCTGCCCCCAAGAGATCTAGCGGTCGACCCTGCTGGACAGCAGACCTCTGATTTGGCTCGGTAGCCGGCGTTGAGTTGCGGAAGATGTGCCCAATAACAAGTGTCGCATAATGCGCCCTGGCACCCGGACATCAAAGTGCAGCTGCGGCAGTTCGCCTCGTCGGGGAGGCGACGATGACCAGACTCAGCCCGACCGCTGTAGGTCCGACTTGTCGCCGGAGTGATCTCGTCGGGAGACCTCAGCGGGATTCTCGCTGCTCTGGTTGTGACAAACTCCGGCGGTCATCCGGGACCAGCGTCGGCCAGCAGAGCGTTTCGTCGGCAACGCGACGGTGACTCTCAGCCTGGGCCCTGGAGTTTGAGCTATGTTCCTACGCTGAAGCGACGACAGGCAGGGCATCTGATGGCAGGCAAGTTCGAGCTCTACAAGGACAAGGCGGGCAAGTTCCGTTTTCGGTTGAAGGCGAGCAACGGTCAAATCATCGCCGTGGGCGAGGCCTACGAAACCAAGGCATCGGCCCGAAACGGCATCGACTCCGTGAAGCGCCACGCCCCAGACGCCGCGGTCATCGACGACATCTGACAACTCACCACACCTCCATGGGGTCGGCTAATCTGATCCACCGAGCCCAACAGCCGACCCGTCGAAGGTCCACGCCGAGAACACACCGGCCAGCTTCCTGGGGTCGGTGTTGTCGAGCACTCGGGTTGTGACCGGTATGCGTGCGTGTGGTTGCAAGGAG
>JAAETH010000854.1 GCA_024228575.1 Actinomycetes bacterium | reverse complement strand
GCTCGTAGGGCGTTGAGTGTCTTGGTGAACGCTGTTGCCCATGGCCATCGGGTCGGTAGGCGGATGAGCATTTGGCGTGAGCGGTTGGCGATGACGGCGGGGATTGAGATGAGTCGGGTTCGTCGGGTCCGGTTCGTGGCGGGTGGCTGGTCGGCGAGCAGTGTGGTCCAGGTTCCGAGGTTGTGGGCGAGCACGGCACACGCGAGCCATGCGGCGTTGGCGTGGTAGTGCCCTGATGGGATGTGGTCGAGGCCGGCGCCTTGCTTCAAATCTCGGATGGCGAGTTCGACGATGGCGTGTTCTCGGTGGAACGCGTCGGCGGCGATCATCGAGATCTTGGTGTCGGAGGTAGGGATCGGGCCGGGGCGCAGTGACATCGTTTCGGATGGTCTGTTTCCCCGGCCCGCACCTCCGAACCGGACGTGCGTGTTCCCACGCATCCGGCTCTCCACGAGCCCGTGTCGCAGAACTCAGGCGACCTTGGTCTCCGCTGGTGTCCACGGCGTCGGAATCTTGGTGCCCCGATATCGATAGCGGGTGATCGCCACCGATCCGGCGTCGAACAAGACGACGTCGCCGTCCGTTGGCCACCACCCAGGAAGGTGAAGCCGCCGGAGGTGCTTCCATGAGGCACGGGGATGTTTACGGCGAAGCCATCGGATGACCCTGCGCCAGGTGAACTGGTGCAAGTATCTGAAGGTCGCTTTCGACGCCCCATGCCGGAAGTAGTTGGTCCAGCCCCGCAGCACCGAGTTGACCCGGCGCAGCGTGACCGATAGCGGTTGGTTCGTTGCCCCCGTGGTTAACGCCTTCACCTTGGCCTTGACGGAGGCGAGAGCCTTCTTCGATGGCCAGGTGTAGACAAACCGTTTGTTCGATCCCTGTTGGCGTTGCCGCTGGATGCGGAAGCCAAGAAAATCGAACCCTTCGTCGATGTGAGCGATCAGCGTCTTCGTTTCCGATAGGCGTAGACCCATCGGGCGAAGCACCTCTGCGATATCGGCTTGCAGTCTCTCGGCGTCTGCTCGGGTCCCGGACACCAGCACGACGAAGTCGTCGGCGTATCGCACGAGGCGATAGGTGGCCATGCCTTTGCTTGCTCGATATCTACGAGTCGATCCTTTGCCGAACGACGCCCACGCCTTGACGAAGTGATCGTCGAGGACAGAGAGGGCGATGTTCGCTAGCAGAGGTGAGAGGATCCCTCCCTGAGGCGTGCCGGTGTCGCTGTTCCGCATCATGCCGTCCTCTGAAAGGACGCCAGCTTTGAGGAACGCCTTCACCAACTTCAGGACCCGTTTATCTCCGATCCGGTCTCTCACACGACCCATGAGGGCGGTGTGGTCGATCTCGTCGAAGCATGCCGTGATATCACCCTCCAGCACCCATTCATAGGAACGGGTGGTGTAGAAGTGGATCTCGGTGATGGCGTCCTGAGCCCGGCGCTTCGGACGGAAACCGTAGGAACACGGCTGGAAATCCGCTTCGAAGATAGGTTCGAGCACCAGCTTGAGGGCTGCTTGCGCAACGCGATCCCGCGCGGTCGGGATTCCCAGGCGTCGGCCCTTGGAAGAGCCTGGCTTGGGAATGATCCGTTCCCGCACGGCCAGAGGTTGGAACTGTCGGTCTTTGAGATCTGCTCGCAGACCGGCCAGTAGCGCCTCCTGACCAAAGATGATGGAACGGGGTGCCACCCCATCAACCCCGGCCGATCGACCCCCTCGATTGCCTCGGACCCGATCCCACGCAACCACAAGGAAGGCAGGATCGGCGACAAGGTTGTAGAGGTCATCGAACCGACGATCAGGGTCGTCGGTTGCCCATTGATGCAGCTTCGTCTGGATCTCCAGTACTCGTGCTCTGGCCTCATCGAGACCAGGCCACGATGCGTCGGTATTCACCGGCGACCTCCTGGCATTCCATATCCGAGTCTGCGAACTCGCTGGGTCCCTTCGCCATGCACACAGCTTTCCTGTGCTCGGACTACTACGGACCCTCCGCCCCGCTGCCAGGCCGTCAGCTGACGGCACGCCTTCCCGCTGCGGACCTGGCTGGCCCGCAGGTAGGGGGACCTGGCAGCGGTTCCCACGTTCACCATCAACCGTTCGACGGGGTTGGTGCCCAGCTCTTCCCCTGCAGCCTCGCCACGGCTACGCCGCAGGCATTCACCGTGACCTCTTGGTCGACCATCACATTCGACATGGGAGTCACCCATCAACGATGGGTGTGCACTGCTGCCCGGCCCTGATCCGCCAGGTTCGAGCCGGTCACGCTCTTGAGGGGTTTCCACCACTGGTTCCTGCATTCGTACACCTTTCCGTCTCACTTGCCGGACCCGACCCGTCTGGCGGTGCCCGATCGTCCCGGCTTTGTCAGAGCTGCTTCCCACCCAATCCGGGTGCCTCCCAGAACTGGACTGCTCTCAGCTTCGACGAGCTGCTGCGACAGCTCGAAGGTGGGTCCTTCCCCCCACCCGGTTGATGGCGCCTCGTGGCGCACGTGATGAAGGCGTGGTGGCGCCAGTGGGGCCAGAGCTGTCGTTGGGCTGGTTCGGTGAGTCGGGTGCGGCGCACGACAAGTCGAACGGTCCGCTTCTTGTTGCCTTTGCCGGTGGTGTAGGTGGTTTCGGCGACTTGGGCTTGGCCGCCGAGTGTGTAGTCGATGTCGCTCCAGGCGGTCTCGTCGATGCCGACGATCGCAGCCTTGATCTTTGGAACAAGGCGCACAGTGATCGACCACCCAATGCCATGAGTGTTGAGGCGGTCGCACAGTTTCCAGGACCAGAACCCTGAATCGGCCCGAACCGTGATTGGTCCCGATGCCCCAGCGCGGCGAACGTTGGCGGCGAGTTCGTCAACGAAGCGCACGATCCCGCGGGCGGTGTTCGCTGAGCCTTTGCGCATCCGGGCGAACAGAACCTCACCGGTGGTGGCTCGCGTCGCCAGCAACGGGTGATAGCCGAGGCGTTTGGTGTAGCCGTAGCTGGCGCCCTGTTTGTGTTTGCCGTGGACTTCACAGATCGTGGAGTCCAGATCGACAACGAGTGGGTCGTCGTCGGGGCCGGCGCCCGCGGCCCAGGCCCGGGCGAGCGTTCGCGACAACACGGCGTCGAGTTGGCGGATGTGACCGAACGTGAAGGTCCGCAAGAAACTCCCGATCGTTGAGGGTGCCATGACTTTGAACGGCAACACTCGCTGTGTCGAACCGGCGCGCAACATGTCGACGTGATCGATGTGTGTCGCCCCAGCATCGCGGCGACCAGCGTCAGAACCTTGCGGCCAGGACGAGCTGAGCCGGTCTTGACCCATGTGTCGATCAGCGCTTCAAGACCGAGACGCACCATCAATGTGGCCGGCAGAATCAGGCCCGCGTTGGCCACGATCCCGTCGTGATCGAAGATCGCTCGCAGCCGGTCGAGTTTGCGCGAAGATGCAGACACAGAAAGTGCCTCCTGTGGTTCGGGTTCTATTGACGTAAGACATCAACAGACTCCCAGCTCAGGAGGCCTT
>JAAETH010000853.1 GCA_024228575.1 Actinomycetes bacterium | reverse complement strand
CCGTGCTGGCGGGCGCTTGCGGCAGCGACGACGGCGACAGTTCTGGATCCGCCGACGACTTCGAGGGGATGTCCCTCACGATTGGCTCCAAGAACTTCACCGAACAATATGTGCTGTCGGAGATCCTCATACAGGGCCTGATCGCGCGCGGCGCGGAAGTGACCGATCGGACAGACACCGGTGACACACCCACGACGCGCGCAGCGTTGCTGGGCGGCGAGATCGACGCCTACTGGGAGTACAACAGCACCGGTTGGGTCGAACATCTCGGAAACGGATCACCCGACGACGACGCAGAGGAGCTGACCGACGACGTGCGTGCTGCCGATCGACAGAACGGCATCGAATGGCTTGGACGTTCGACGTTCAACGATACGTACGGGTTCGCCGTCGGTCCTGAGCTCGCAGCCGATGTGGCTCCGACTCGGGTAAGAGTGGACAAGTTCGACCTGGACGACATGGCCGACTATCTCGAGGACGACGGCGATGCCGTCGTGTGCGTCGAACCCGAGTTTCCCGATCGGGCCGATGGCCTAACGCTCTTCGAGGACAACACCGGCTTTGTTGTACCGCGGTCGCAGCTTCGCGTCTTCGACGATGCCGGCGATGTCTATTCCGCCGTTCAGTCAGGTGAATGCGACTTCGGAGAGGTGTTCACTACGGACGGTCGCATCGATTCCCTCGACCTGACGCTTGTCGTCGACGGCGGGGTGTTCTACGTCTACAACGTGTCCCTGAACATCCCGACCGCGGTCTATCAGCAGGCCCCCGAGGCCTTTGATGACCTCGTCGGCGACATCCTCCGACCGTTGTCTCAGGTTCGGATGACCGCTCTGAATCGTGAGGTCACGGACGGAGTGCCTGTGTCCCAGGTTGCGGCCAGGTACCTCGACACGTTCGAGATCAACCCGTAGCCGATCCCGGTGGTGTCGGGGAAACGTCAAGAGTTACCCCGACACCACCGATGGGACGGCCTTTTGCCCGTTGCCGGCGGTGCAGAGTCGTGTTCCGCCATCTCGGTTCCATCGGGCACCCTGCGCAGCTCGACCATCTGGCCGAGGGCCGAGCTGGGTGTTCACCGCCGGAATCTCGATTTGGCGTTCTCTCGCACCTGGGTGCGGTTCATCAGCGCAATGAGTTTGTCGAGACGGGTCCAGGAGATCTTCCCGCCGCTCAGGAGCGCAATCGAGCGCAACGGCATGCCGTCGATGATCGCCTCGAGTGTCGCTCTCAGCCCGTCGTCGAGGTCTTCCTTCTTGGCGCCGAATCTCCCAGGCATCGCCAGGAGCAACACCTTGCGGATCCCTGCCCCGATCGGATTCTTGGAGACATCGGAAATGGTCGATGTTCGCGTGAAGGGTCGGACCGGGTCAGGCGCTGGTACCGGCCGACCGAGGCTGGTTTCGAAAGCCGCCTTGTCCTCGAGGTCTTCGAAGGACGGAGCGCCGGACCAGGGCGTCGACGTCGCCCGCCCGGAGTCAACCGTGATCGTTGCCCGGGAACGTATGTCGCGCGACGATGCCCCCACCAGGATCTCGAAGTCGCCTGCTTCGACCACCCAGCCGTCATCCCAGAAGGCGAACGCCCTGCGATCCAGCTTCAGCGTCACCGGTTGAGATTCGCCTGGCTCGAGGCGGATCTTGTCGAATGCCTTCAGCTCGCGGTCGGGTCGGGCAACGCCCGCCTCGACATCGCGGACGTAGAGCTGCACCACCTCGGCTCCGGTGCGAGAGCCCTCGTTTGTGATGGTCACCGACACCTCGACCTCGAAGTCCTCGCTGTCGGTGTCGTTGCTCGACTGGACCCGTAGCTCGCCATAGCCGAAGTCGGTGTAGCTCAAGCCGTGACCGAACGGGAAGAGGACATCCAAACCGACCGTGTCGAACCAGCGATAACCCACGAAGACTCCTTCGCGGTACTGGAGCTGGCGGCCGACGTCGCCGAAGTTGGCGTCGGACCCGTGATCGGACTGTCGCAATGGGAATGTCTCGGCCAGCTTGCCGGACGGATTCACCTGTCCATAAAGGACCCGGGCCGTTCCTTCGCCGCCACCTTGGCCCCCCAGGAATCCATCCAGAACGGCGCGCGGAGCATCGATCCAAGGGAGCTGAACCACGCTGCCGTTCGACAGCACCACCACCGTGTTGGGGTTCACGTCGACAACGGCGCGGACCAGTTGGTTGTGCTGGGCGGGAAGCCGCATGTGGGGCCGGTCGTAGGCTTCGGATTCGTAGCTGGCCGGTAGGCCGACAATGACGATTGCCACCTCGGCCCCGCGGGCCAACATGACCGCCTCGTCGATCAGGTCGGGACGCAGGGCATCGGTCGCCGCTTCGTACCCGGCGGCATAGGCCAACGAGGTCGTCGGCCCGAGTTGGGCTCGGACGCCGTCGAGCAGGGTGTCGAGCCGGGTCGGCTCCACCATCGAGCTGCCAGCTCCCTGGTAGCGGGGGACCGTCGCGAACTCGCCGATGAGTGCAACCGAAGCTGCGGGGTCGAGGGGCAAGAACCCGTCGTTTGTCAACAACACATTGCTCTCGGCGGCGGCTCTGCGAGCCAGCTCGTGGTTCGCGTCGAAGTCGGCCGTGTGGGCCTGAGCGACGCCACCGTTGGAACGAGCGATGAGATCCAACATGCGACCGGCGACCTCGTCGAGGGCAGACTCGGCCAGCTCGCCGGCCTCGACGGCTTCGACGATGAGAGCATCATTGATGCCCCCGCTGCCCGGCATCTCCAGATCGAGGCCAGCTCGAACCCCCTCGACGCGGTCGTTGGTCGCACCCCAGTCGGTCACCACGATGCCTTCGAAACCCCATTCGTCGCGCAAGACGGTGGTCAGCAGCCACGGGTCGTCCGAACAGTAGGTGCCGTTCAATTTGTTGTAGGCACACATCACCGTCCACGGCTGGGCCTCACGAATGGCGATTTCGAAGCCGGCGAGGTAGATCTCGCGCAGGGACCGTTCGTCGACGATCGTGTCGATCACCATTCGACGGGTCTCCTGGTTGTTGGCGACGAAGTGTTTGAGGCTGGTTCCGATGCCACGGCTCTGAACGCCCTGGATGAACGCGGCGGCCAGGGTTCCGCCGAGCAGTGGGTCCTCGGAGAAGTACTCGAAGTTGCGGCCACAGAGGGGATGTCGTTTGATGTTGACTCCGGGGCCGAGGAGTACGGCGACCTCTTCGGCCAGACACTCGCCGGCGATTGCCGAACCCACGTCTCGCAACAGGTCGGGATCCCAGCTCGAGGCGAGGCCGGTTGCGGTCGGGAAACAGGTGGCCGCGACACCGGCGAAGGACCCACCCTCCGGTTGTTTGCGCAGACCGTGGGGGCCGTCGGTGATCATCACTGCGTCGAGATCCAGGGCGGGCACCGCCTCGAGGTGCCACATGTCTCGCCCCGAGCACAGGTTGGCCTTGTCTTGCACGCTGAGGCGGGTCAGATCTGTCATGTCATCACCTTCAGGTAGAGAAGTTGGGTCGTGACGGCGGACGATGTCGGTGATCGGCCACGGTTGCCGCCCACAAACTACGGTATTCAGAGGATGCCGTCCGCCGAACCGCATCGCCACGAGCCCACGTGTCGACTCGCCGTGCCGATCTCACGTGACCGGACCCACCCACCATGTGAGGAGTGATCCACACGCTCGGGTCACCCTTGAACGACGGAGAAGACCGATGACAGTCGAGATCAGGCCGGGTCCCGGAGGTGTTGACGGCGGCGAGCCGTTTCCCGCCGTCCAGGCCGAGATGAACAGGATGCGGAAGCTGATGCCGGTCATGAGGTTGATGCGGGTTCTACCCGACAAGGCCAACGTCATGGTGATGCGCAAGATGATGGGGTTCGACAACCGCGACATCGCCGGGAATCGTGTCGAGACGACTCTCATCTCGATCCCGGGCCCGGGCGGTACGGTGCCGGCCCGCGTCTACACACCCAAGGGTGATGATCTCCCGATCATGGTGTTCTTCCACGGTGGGGGCTGGATCGGAGGTTCGGTCGGTGTCGTGGAGAACATCTGTCGCTCGATTGCCGACCGGGCCGGGCACATCGTCATCAACGTCGACTATCGACTGGCTCCTGAGCACAAGTTCCCGGCGGGACTCGAAGACGCCTACTCAGCTGTCGAATACGCAGCCAGTCGTGGACGCGAGCTCGGCGGCGACACCTCGCGCCTCGTGGTGGCGGGCGACAGCGCAGGTGGGAATTTCGCAACGGTCTGCTGCCTCCTTGCACATCAACGCGGCGGGCCGGCTATCTCCCACCAGCTCCTGATCTATCCCGGTGTCGACATGTCCGGGGCACACCAGGACGAACACGGCGCCGAGGACGGGCCGCCCGCGCCAGACTTCGGTGACTTCATGACCCGGCAATATGTCGATGACCAATCCAGCCTCTCGGACCCCCGATGTTCCCCGTGGTTGATCGAAGACCCTTCCTTCATGCCCCCGGCCACGATCATCACAGCCGAGTACTGCTTCTTGAGAGAACAGGGCGAGCACTACGGGGACAGGCTCGCGGCCAGCGGTGTTCCCACGCGGACGATTCGTTACAACGGGCTCAACCACGCCTTCCTCGACAAGATCGGCGTCTGGCCCCAGGCCGAGGCATGTATTGACGACATGGCTGAGGCCCTCACCTCCTAGACCGTTTTGGCGGCGTGCTGGTCCTCCTGTTGGCCGGTTGTTTCGGTGGTTCCTTGAATTTCTGTCAGTTCTATTTGTGATAGAACGTACGTTCTGGTAGTGTTCTGTGCGTGAAGGAAATGGTTGTGCCCTTCTATGGGGCCGAAGAACTCGACAACATGGAACGCCAAACACTCGACGCGTTGTTGGGCCGTCAACGTTTTGTGCGGACTCGCATCGATGGGCACGAGGCGTTGTTGTTGTCGGCTATCGATCGGGCTGACAGGCGGGCCTCCAAACGCGGCAAACCCGACCCCGACGAAGAGAAGACCGACGGTCAGGCTTCGCCTGGCGACGGCGATGAGGATGATTCGACACCGCCTCCGTCGCGAAAGGCTCAACGCGAAGCAGCTGAACGTGCCCGACGTTTGGAAGCCCACCCCGATATTGCCGCTGCTTTGGCCGAGGGGCGTATCAACACCGAACAGGCAGACACGATCGCCAAGGCCGACCTACCAGCCGATGTGAAAGACCGACTGCTTCGCGACGCCCACGCCCAGAACGCGGACGAAACCCGCGACGCGGTCAGCCAGGCCATCAAGGACGCCGACCGAGACTGCGCGGAGAAACGTTTGAAGCGTCAACGCAAAGCGCGCCGCGGGTCGTGTGGCATCAACGACCAGAACATGATCTGGATCAACGCCGAACTCGACCCCGTCACCGGTGCCGTCATCAAGGCCGAATACGACCGACGCGAAAGCGCCGCCTATCACCACGACATACGCACCATCACCGACCCCACCAAACGCCGCACACACGCCCAACGCGGAGCCGACGTTCT
>JAAETH010000852.1 GCA_024228575.1 Actinomycetes bacterium | reverse complement strand
TTGTCGTTGCAGATTCGAATTCGCCGGCTTCGAGGGGTTGTGCCCCGCCGATCGCGCGGGTATCGTTCGATCTTCGTGCGCCGCACCCGGTGGCGCAGCTGGCATGGGCTCAGCCCAAGCCTCGAATCGACGTCTTTGAAGGCCCTGCCGTGTTCAACGGCAAGACGGGAACCACGAAGCAAAACCGAACCAACGCTCCGCTGGCCATGCCATGCGGAGCGTTCGCGTGAGAGAACAGAGAAGGGCACCCTCGGGTGCCCGCAATAGAGGAGGGCACCCTCGGGTGCCCGCAACAGAGGAGGGCTCATCGCCCTCCCTCAGCAGCGGGTCACTCAGCCGGGTGGCTCACAACCGTCAAGAGAGAGACGCCTCCAATGGCGAACAAGGCGATTGTTGCCGAGAAGGTCGGCATGACACAGCTGTGGGACGATGACAACCGCGTCGTACCCGTGACGATGCTCCGAGTGTCGCCGTGCCGCGTCGTGCAGATCAAGACAGCCGAGAACGACGGCTACACAGCGCTCCAGGTCACCTACGGCTCGGTGAACGAGAACCGTTTGCCTCAGCCAGAGGCTGGCCACTTCGCGAACGCTGGTGTCGAGCCGGGCGTAAGGCTCGTAGAGCTTCGCCTCGACGATGTCAGTGAGTACGAGGTCGGACAACAGATCGACGCAAGCCTCCTCGAGGCCGGCGAGCGCATCGATGTCACCGCAGTTTCAAAGGGCAAGGGTTTTGCCGGCACGATGAAGCGTCACAACTTCTCGGGCCAGAAGGCGAGCCACGGTGCTCACCGAGTGCACCGCAAGCCCGGTGCCGTCGGAGCCTGTGCGACCCCTGCACGCGTGTTCAAGGGAACACGCATGGCAGGCCGCATGGGTGCCCAGAAGGTCACCACTCAGAACCTCACGGTCGTCAAGTCCGACGCCGAGGCCGAGATCATCCTGGTCAAGGGCTCCGTGCCCGGGCCCAAGGGTGCCGTCGTCGTCGTTCGCGATGCGGTGAAGGGATAGCGAGATCATGTCCATCACCCTCAACGTCAAGACCCAGTCGGGCAGCGACGCCGGAACCGTCGTGGTTTCCGATGAACTCTTCGGCATCGAGCCGAACGTGCCCGTCCTCCATCAGGTCGTCACAGCGCAGCTGGCGGCTCGTCGGCGCGGAACCCACTCGACGCTCACCCGTTCCGAGGTACGTGGTGGTGGCGCAAAACCTTTCCGCCAAAAGGGCACGGGACGGGCCCGTCAAGGCACCAGTCGTGCGCCCCAGATGACCGGTGGTGGCGTCGTGCACGGCCCAAGGCCGCGCAGCTACCGCCAGAAGGTCAACAAGAAGGTCGTCAAGCTGGCTCTCGCCTCGGCTCTGTCGGATCGTGTTCAGTCCGACCGGCTCGTCGTCGTCGACAAGTGGAGCTTCGAGACACCCAAGACCAGGGAGGCCGTGGCTGCCATGCAGGCACTCGATCTGACCGGTCGAGTCGTGCTTGTGGTCGATTCACAAGACGAAGCCGCCACTCGGAGTTTCCGCAACATTCCGGGCGTTCACCTTCTCAAACAATCGGAACTCAACGCCTACGACATCCTGTGCAGCGATTGGCTGGTCTTCACCACCTCGACGCTGCCTGGAGCCGACGAAACCGAAGGTGAATCGTGAAAGATCCACGCGATGTAGTCATCGCCCCGGTCGTGTCGGAGAAGTCCTACGCACTGCTCGAAGACAACGTCTACACCTTCGTCGTTCACCCCTCGGCTTCCAAGCCCGAGATCAAGGATGCAATAGAGGCCATCTTCGATGTCTCGGTTGCCAAGGTGAACACGCTCAACCGGAAGGGCAAGCGCATACGCAACCGGCGTAACTTCACCTACGGAAAGCGGCCTGATACCAAGCGGGCCATCGTCACCCTCATCGAGGGCGACTCCATCGATCTGTTCGGGGCCTGATAATGGGTATTCGCTCACGCAAGCCAACGAGCCCGGGCCGCCGATTCCAGACATCGGCCGACTTCTCCGAGCTCACCACCGACCGCCCAGAGAAGTCGCTGCTCGCAAAGAAGAGCTCGACCGGCGGTCGCAACAACAATGGTCGCAAGACGGCTCGCCACCGCGGAGGCGGCCACAAGCAGCGTTATCGTGTCATCGACTTCCGTCGCCACAAGGACGGTGTGCCCGCGACCGTGGCAACGGTCGAGTACGACCCGAACCGCAACTGCCGCATCGCCTTGCTGCACTACCACGACGGCGAGAAGCGCTACATCCTCGCCCCGAACGGAATAGACGTCGGCGACATCATCAACAGCGGACAGCACGCCGAGATCCGCCCCGGCAACGCTCTGCCTCTGCGTTACATCCCCGTGGGTACCGTCGTCCACAACGTCGAACTCAAGCCGGGCGGGGGTGGCCAGATGGCCCGTAGCGCCGGTGCCAGTGTTCAGCTCGTCGCCAAGGAAGGCGACTTTGCCACACTGCGTCTTCCCAGCACCGAAATGCGTCGGGTCTCGATCGACTGTCGCGCCACGATTGGCGAAGTTGGAAACGCCGAAGCCGACCTGATCAAGATCGGCAAGGCCGGCCGCAACCGCTGGAAGGGCGTTCGCCCCCAGACCCGTGGCGTGGCCATGAATCCCGTCGACCATCCTCACGGTGGCGGCGAGGGCAAGACCTCGGGTGGTCGACACCCGGTATCACCATGGGGCAAGCCCGAGGGCCGCACCAGGGATCGCAAGAAGAAGTCCACCGACATGATCGTCCGTCGCCGTCGCACGCGCGGATCGCGGAGGTAGCACATGCCACGCAGCCTCAAGAAGGGCCCGTTCGTCGACGAACATCTCCTGAAGAAGGTCGATGTTCTCAACGAGAGTGGAGCGAAGAAGGTCATCAAGACCTGGTCGCGCCGCTCGACAATCATTCCCGACATGATCGGCCACACCCTCGCGGTCCACGACGGCCGCAAACACGTGCCCGTGTACATCACCGAGTCGATGGTCGGGCACAAGCTGGGCGAGTTCGCTCCAACCCGCACGTTCAAGTTCCACGCCGGACAGGAACGCAAGGGCCGCCGATGAGCACCGTCGATCTCACCGAGGTTGCAGGTGCCCGCGCTACACACCGCTACGCACGCCTCTCGGCCAGCAAGGCGCGCGTCGTGCTCAACCTGATTCGTGACGAGGACGTGGCCGACGCCGCAGACATCCTCCAGTTCTGTGACCGCGGCGCTGCCGAGATCATCGAGAAGGTCCTGTCGTCGGCCATCGCCAACGCCACCCACAACGAGGGCCTCGACGAGGACGAGTTGTACGTCGCCGAGTGTTTCGCAAACGAGGGGCCCACCCTCAAGCGCTGGCGTCCTCGTGCCCGTGGACGTGCCACCCGCATCAACAAGCGCACCTGCCACATCACGGTGGTCGTCGCTCGTCTCGACGACGAGGAGCTCGAGATGCGCTCGGAGGTAGCGACTGCTTCGGCCACCCGCCAGAGTCGTGCAGACCGCAGCGCGCGTGTTGCCGCCAGCCGTCAGACCGAAGGCGATGACGACGTCCAGGACACAATCGTCGACGACGAGGTCCAGGACGCCCTCGTCGACGACTCTGTCGAGACCACTGCCGAAGAGGCGGACGCTCCCGATGCCGAAGACGCCGAGGCTGTTGGCGAGTGGAACGCCGAAGACGCCGATACCGATGGCGAGGCCAATGTCTCCGACGAGTCCCCCTACGGAGAAGGTTCAATTGCTCCGCCTGCCGATGGCTCGATTCCCGACGGGTATCTGGTCAAGGGCAACGTCGACTCGATGAAGTACCACGAGCCCGACGGCCGCTGGTACGACACCACCGTCGCCGAGGTCTATTTCTCAACTGCAGAGGCAGCCGTTGCGGCTGGCTTCATCAAGGCCGGCACCCGTGCCAAGGCCGCTGACGTCGAGGGCGAGGAGGCCTGACATGGGTCAGAAGATCAACCCCTACGGTTTCCGACTCGGTGTCACCACCGACTGGAAGTCGCGCTGGTTCTCCGACAAGGAGTACCAGGACAACGTCATCGAGGACTGGAAGATCCGCAACTACCTGCGGACCGAACTTCCCCACGCCGCGATCAGCCGCGTCGAGGTCGAGCGCACCCGCGATCGTCTCCGCGTCGACGTGCACACCGCACGTCCCGGAATCGTCATCGGCCGTCGCGGATCTGAGGCCGACCGCCTTCGTGCCGGCTTGACCAAGATCTCGGGCAACCCGAAGGTCCAGCTCAACATTCAGGAAATCAAGCAGCCCGAACTCGACGCTGCCCTGATTGCCCAGGGTGTCGCAGACCAGCTTGCGGGTCGTGTGGCCTTCCGTCGTGCGATGAAACGTGCCGTGCAGAACGCACTCAAGGCCGGCGCTCTCGGAATCCGGGTCCAGTGCTCTGGTCGCCTGGGCGGTGCCGAGATGTCTCGCACCGAGTGGTACCGCGAGGGTCGGGTCCCGCTGCACACCCTGCGCGCCGACATCGACTATGGCTTCCGCGAGGCCCGCACCACCGCCGGTCGCATCGGCGTCAAGGTGTGGCTCTACAAGGGAGACATCCTTCCCTACAAGGTCTCCGCGGACGACAAGATCGCTCGCGAAGCTGCCTTGGCAACCGGCGGCGCCGCCGCACCACAGATGCCCAGTGCCGTAGTTTCCTCGGGTGGCCGTCGTGCCGCCGAGGCCGCCACAGCCGCTCCGCCCGCTGCGCCCGCACCTGTCGAGGAAGTCGTCGCCGAGGAGCCGGCTCCTCTCATCAAGGAAGCCGATCCCGAGTTCGAGCGCTTGCTCGCCGAGGAAGAAGAGATCGAGCGCAACACCCGTGACTCTGGCGGTGGTACCGACCGCTTCCGACCCGGAGATGCCGACTGATGTTGATGCCGAAGAAGGTCAAGCACCGCAAGCACCACCGGGGTCGGATGAAGGGTGCAGCCAAAGGTGGCGACACGCTCCAGTTCGCCGACATGGGTATCCAGGCTCTCGAGCCTGGGTGGATCACCGCCCGCCAGATCGAGGCTGGTCGTATCGCGATGACCCGTCACGTCAAGCGTGGTGGAAAGGTCTGGATTCGGGTGTTCCCGGACAAACCGGTCACCGTGAAGCCCGCCGAGACCCGCATGGGTTCTGGCAAGGGAAACCCCGAGCGCTGGATCGCAGTGGTGAAGCCGGGCCGCATCATGTTCGAGCTCGGCGGTGTCGACGAGGAACTGGGTCGCGCCGCCCTGTCGCGTGCTATCCAGAAGCTGCCGATCAAGGCTCGCATCGTCATCCGCGAAGGAGCGATGTGATGATCAAGGATCTGCGCCAACTCGACGACGACGAACTCGTCGACAGTCTGGCAGAAACCAAACAAGAGCTGTTCAACCTGCGCTTTCAGTTCGTCACCGGTCAGCTCGAGAGCCCGTCCGAAGTGACCAAGGCGAAGCGCCAGGTCGCACGCATCAACACGATCTTGCGCGAGCGCGAGATCGCTGCCGCCGAGCTTCTGGCGGAGGAGAGCTGATGTCCACCGAGTCCGCCAACCCAGAAGAGCGTCCGAATCGTCGCAAGGTTCGCGAAGGCCTCGTCGTTTCGACCACGATGGACAAGACCGCCGTCGTCGCTGTCGTCGAGCGTGTTCGCCACCGTCGCTACAACAAGACCGTCCAGCGCACCAAGAAGCTGTACGTCCACGACGAGCAGAACGATGTCCGCATCGGCGATCGGGTTCGAGTAGCAGAGACCCGCCCACTATCCAAGACGAAGCGCTGGCGCCTCGTCGAAGTGGTGGAGCGCGCCCGATGATTCAACAGGAAAGCCGGCTGAAGGTCGCAGACAACAGCGGCGCGCGCGAGGTGCTTTGTATCAAGGTGCTTGGCGGTTCCAGACGTCGCTACGCCACGGTCGGGGACGTATTTGTCGCTACCGTGAAGGACGCCATTCCTGGCGCGAACGTCAAGAAGGGCGAGGTTGTTCGTTGTGTGGTCGTTCGGACCCGCAAGGAACGGCGACGCCCCGACGGGTCATACATTCGCTTCGATGAGAACGCTGCCGTTCTGATCAACAACAACAACGAGCCCCGGGGCACACGAATCTTCGGCCCCGTCGGCCGTGAGCTTCGCGAGAAACGTTTCATGCGCATTGTGTCGCTCGCTCCGGAGGTGTTGTGACATGAAGATCAAGAAGGGTGATCGCGTTCAGGTACTCACGGGCAAGGACCGTGGAGCCGAGGGCGAGGTCGTACACGTCAACCCGGACCGCAACAAGGTCCTGGTCGAGGGAGTGAACGTGGTCAAACGCCACACGCGACCCACTCAAGCCAACCAGCAGGGCGGCATCATCGAGAAGATCCTTCCGCTCGATGTCAGCAATATCGCTGTCATCTGCCCCAAGACCGGCAAGCCCGGTCGCGTCGGCTATCGAGTCGAAGCGGGCAGCAAGGTTCGTTATCACAAGGCATCAGGGGAGGAATTGTCGTGACCGCCACAACAACCGAACCCCGCATGAAGGCCATCTACCGCGAGCAGGTGCGCGATGCACTCAAAGAAGAGCTCGAGCTACCCAACGTGATGATGGTTCCCAGGCTGCAGAAGATCGGGCTCAACATGGGCGTCGGGCTGGCGCTCACGAACAGGGCCAACCTCGACGGCGCCTTGTCCGATCTCACCACGATCGCCGGCCAAAAGGCAGTGCCGACCAGGGCGAAGAAGTCGATTGCCGGCTTCAAGCTCCGCGAAGGCAACGCCATTGGCGCCAAGGTGACACTTCGCGGCAACCAGATGTGGGAGTTCTACGACCGCCTGGTAACGCTGGCCATCCCCCGAATTCGCGACTTCCGCGGGCTTCCGCCCAAGGCATTCGACGGTCGGGGTAACTACACCTTCGGTGTGACCGAGCAGTTGATCTTCCCCGAGATCGATTACGACAAGGTGTCCTCCACCAGGGGCATGAACATCACGCTCGTGACATCGGCAACCAACGACGACCACGGTCGCGCTCTTCTCAGTGCGCTCGGATTCCCGTTCAAGCGGGAGGGACAGAACTAATGGCCAAAAAGGCACTCATCGAGAAGCAGAAGCGCACACCCAAGTTCAAGGTGCGCGCCTACAGTCGCTGCCGCCGCTGCGGGCGCCCGCACGCGGTGTACCGCAAGTTCGGCCTCTGCCGAATCTGCTTCCGTGAAATGGCTCACGCCGGCGAACTGCCCGGTGTGACCAAGGCGAGCTGGTGAGGAGGGCACGTCAATGACCATGACCGACCCAATCGCCGACATGCTCACACGCATTCGAAATGCGTCGCAAGCACGCAAGGACGACGTCAAGATGCCGTCCTCGAAGCTGAAGGAAGCACTCGCCGGCATTCTCGCCGCCGAGGGCTATATCGACGGCTTCGAGATCGAGAGGCCCGAGGATCGTCCTCAGAACACCTTGAAGATCGGCCTCAAATATTCCGAGGACCGCAAGGAGACCATCTCGGGCATCACCCGTGTCTCCAAGCCGGGCCTCCGCGTCTACACCAAGTCCACGGAGGCCCCTCGGGTCCTCGGTGGACTGGGTATCGCAGTCTTGTCGACCAGCCAGGGCCTCATGACCGACCGCGAAGCGCGCAAGCGCAAGGTCGGCGGCGAAGTGCTCTGCTACGTCTGGTAGGTATCCATGTCACGAATCGGAAAAGCACCCATCACCGTCCCGAACGGCACCGACGTCAGCGTCGATGGCAGAACTGTCGCGGTCAAGGGATCGAAGGGTGAGCTCACCCAAGAGATCCCCGAGTCGATCTCGGTATCGGTCGACGATGGAATGATCAACGTCTCTCGCACCGACGACGAACGCGACACCCGATCGCTGCACGGCCTGACCAGGGCGCTTGTCGCCAACATGGTCAAGGGCGTCAACGAGGGTTTCACCAAGGAACTCGCGATCGTCGGCGTCGGGTATCGCGCCCAGTCCAAGGGTCCGAGCCAGCTCGAGCTTGCTCTGGGTTTCTCCCACCCGGTGTTCGTAGATGCACCCGAGGGAGTGACCTTCGAGGTCGCGACCCCGACCAGCATCAAGGTGCTGGGTATCGACAAGCAGCTCGTCGGCCAGGTGGCGGCGGACATCCGCAAACACCGCCCACCCGAGCCCTACAAGGGCAAGGGCATCCGCTACGTAGACGAATACGTTCTCCGCAAGGCCGGCAAGGCCGCGAAGTGATTGAGCAGTAGGCACGAGCATCATGAGCAACAACCAACACGCGCGAGCTCGTCGGCACACCCGAGTGCGCAAGAAGATCGTCGGTACGCCACAACGTCCACGCCTCGCTATCTTCCGCTCGAATCGTCACGTGGTCGCCCAGATCATCGACGACCTCAACGGACGCACCCTCGCCTCGGCCTCCACCCACGAGGCCGACATCGGAAGTGGTGGCTACACCGGCAACAAGGACGCCGCGTCACGCGTCGGTGACCTGATCGCAAAACGCGCTTCGGCGGTCGGGGTCTCGCGAGTCGTCTTCGACCGAGGTGGTAACAAGTATCACGGCCGGGTCGCGGCCATGGCCGATGCCGCCCGTGAAGGTGGACTGGAGTTCTGATGGGTAACAACCAACAAAGAGGAAACCGTCGCGACGACAACCGTCGCCCCGAGCGCGATCGGCACGGCCGCGATTCCGACGGCCTCCGCGAGTCTCGCGTCATCGACATCAACCGTGTCGCCAAGGTCGTCAAGGGTGGGCGTCGTTTTGCCTTCACCGCCCTCGTCGTCATCGGTGACGGCGCCGGACGGGTCGGTCTGGGCTACGGAAAGGCCAAGGAGGTGCCCCTCGCCATCCAGAAGGGCACCGAGGAGGCAAAGAAGAACCTATTCGAGGTAGCCCTCGCCGGTTCCACCATTGTCCATCCCGTCCTCGGCGAGCTCGGCGCAGGCAAGGTGCTGCTCAAGCCGGCCGCTCCCGGTACCGGCGTCATAGCCGGCGGAGCTGCGCGGGCCATTCTCGAGGAGGCCGGTATCGCCGATGTGTTGGCGAAGTCACTCGGCTCTTCGAACCACATCAACGTCGCAAAGGCGACGATCGAGGGACTCAGGGCGCAAAAGCGTCCCGACGAGATCGCTGCGATGCGCGGCCTCTCGCCAGAGGAGTGCATCCCGGCCGGCCTGCTGAAGGCCTACCGCGAAACTCAGAAGTCCAAGACGGCCGCATCGGTCGGCGGGGATGGTGAGTCATGAGCGACCTGAAGGTTACGCAGGTGCGATCGGCCATCGGCAACAAGCCCGTCCATCGTGGAACACTTCGCGCCCTCGGTCTGGGTCGAATCGGCAAGTCGAATACTCTGGCCGACGGGCCCGTACTCCAGGGAATGTTGCGCAAGGTCGCACACCTGGTCGCCGTCGAGCCCTCCGAAGGAGACAGCTAGATGCTGAAGCCACACGATCTGCGCCCCGCAGAGGGTGCAAAGAAGAGCCGCCACCGCGTCGGTCGCGGTATCGCGGGCAAGGGTGGCAAGACTGCCGGCCGCGGCACCAAGGGGCAAAAGGCCCGCAGCAAGGTCCCACTCTGGTACGAGGGTGGTCAGCAGCCTCTCCAGCGTCGTCTCCCGAAGCTGAAGGGGTTCACCAACCCATTCCGCGTCGAGTACCAGGCGATCAACCTCGACGTTGTCTCGGGCCTCGAAGTCGACGAGGTGACCCCCGACCTGTTGCGCGAACACGGACTCGTCGGCAAGTCGGCACTCGTCAAGATCCTCGGTCGCGGCGAGATCGCCACTGCCGTCACAGTCAAGGCTCATGCGTTTTCGAAGTCTGCCGAAGCGGCCATCACAGCCGCCGGCGGTACCGTAGAGACGCTGCCGCTTCCCTTCGGTGGACCTCGTCCGCCGGCCAAGGGGAATCAGCACACCAACCGCTGACGTCACTGACGGCAACGACACACCAGGGAGCTACGAGTGCTGTCGAGTATGCGCAACATCTTCAAGGTGCCCGATCTCAGGGTCAAGATCCTGTTCACGATCGGCATCCTCGGCCTCTACAGGATCGGATCACAGATCCCGGTTCCAGGCATCGATTTCGACGCCATCTTGCAGCTGCGTGAAAGCGCAGAACAGACCGGTGGTGTGCTGGCCATCATGAACCTGTTCTCGGGCGGCGCCTTGACCAACTTCGCGGTCTTCGCGCTGGGCATCATGCCCTACATCACCGCGTCGATCATCATCCAGATCCTCACGGTCGCGATCCCGAAGCTCGAGGAGCTACAGCAACAAGGTGCGGTCGGTCAGCGCAAGATCACGCAGTACACCAGGTACCTCACGCTGGCCATCGCCTTTTTGCAGGCCACCGGTATCACCTTCGTGTTCGGTCGTGGCGGGGGTTCTGCGCTCGGCAACACCACCGGCATCACCGTGCTGCCCCAGTTCACCATCGGTCGAGTGATGCTGGTCATCTTGTCGCTCACAGCCGGAACCGCCCTGCTCATGTGGATGGGCGAGCTGATCAGCCAACGTGGTGTGGGCAACGGCATGTCATTGCTGATCTTCGCCTCGGTCGTGTCCGGCATTCCCTTCGATGGTGCCCGGCTGCGGGCGACCGAAGGAAATCTCTATCTGGCGATCGCAATCCTGGTGGCCATCGGCTTGATGGTCGCGATCATCTTCATCGAGCAGGGCCAGCGCCGCATTCCCGTGCAGTTTGCAAAACGCCAGATGGGCCGTCGGCTCTACGGCGGGCAGAGCACCTACATCCCCCTCAAGGTCAACCAGTCGGGCGTCATCCCGATCATCTTCGCCAGTTCGGTGCTGTTCTTGCCCGTCCTCTTGTCGAATGTGGTCCCGTGGGAGTGGTTCCAGACGATTATCAACGACTACCTGACCCAGCCCTCCAACCCGGTGTACATCGTCGTGTTCGGCCTGATGATCATCGGGTTTGCGTACTTCTACACCGCCATCACGTTCGATCCGATCAAGCAGGCCGACAACATCCGCAAGCAGGGTGGCTTCATCCCGGGCATCCGGCCCGGTCCCCAGACCGAGCGTTACCTGTCCAGGGTCCTCTCACGCATTACCCTTCCCGGTGCGGTGTTCATCGCCGCAGTTGCTCTCGTTCCCTCCGTGCTCATTGCGATCACCGCTCCGGGTCTCAGCGCCGTCAGCTCACAAGGTGGCGGCGGAGGGGCGGCTATCTCGTTCGGTGGTGTGTCGATTCTCATCGCTGCCGGTGTTGCCCTCGAAACCATGAAGCAGGTCGACAGCCAGCTGATGATGCGCAACTACGAGGGATTCCTCAAATGACGCACCGGCTGATCGTCATGGGAAAACAAGGAGCAGGCAAGGGCACCCAATGCCTGCGTCTCACCGAGCGCTACAACATCCCCCACATCTCCACCGGCGACATGTTGCGGTCAGCGGTGGCCGCAGGAACCGAACTGGGCCAGCGCGCCAAGAGTGTCATGGATGCCGGTGACCTCGTCCCCGACGATCTCATGATGTCGATCGTCGACGAACGCCTTCGCGAGTCCGACGCGTCAGAGGGTTTCGTCCTCGACGGGTTTCCTCGCACGTCGGCCCAGGCCGAGTGGCTCGATGGTGCCCTCGCACCGGGCGGCATCGATCTCGCCATCAGCATCGACGTACCCGACGAGATCGTCGTGGCCCGCATGCTCGCCAGGGGTCGCGAAGACGACACAGAGGATGCGATCCGTCGTCGCCTCGACCTCTACTCAGAACAGACCGCCCCGCTACTCGACCATTTCGCCGCCGCCGAACGTCTCATCTCCATCGATGGATTCGGCGACGAGGACACGGTCGAAGCACGACTGGCCGAGGCAATCGACACCCGACTCGAAAATCCTGGGGGCAACCCCTGATTTGGGGCTTGGCGTTGGCCCCACAGGACGCTATCCTGCAACGTCGGCCGAGTGCGCACAAGCGCATGCTCGAGTCCGCCGGTCACCATCGACGCCTTCCTGCGACTTCAACTCGTTGCCGGGAGGCTGTCACCTAAGAGGAGAAATACACTGCCGAAACCGAAAGACGATGTGATCGTCCTGGAAGGAAAGGTCGTCGAGCCGCTTCCAGGAGCGATGTTCCGAGTTGAACTCGACAATGGGCACAGTGTTCTGGCCCACATCAGCGGAAAGATGAGGATGCACTACATTCGCATCCTCCCCGGCGATCGGGTGCAGGTCGAATTGACCCCGTACGACCTGAGCCGTGGTCGCATCACCTATCGGTACAAGTAGCCCGGACCGTTCCGGATCACATCGAATCGGCAGGCCGACCCGGCGAACGGGCCGGCACAACCATCGAAGGTCGTCATGAAGGTACAACCAAGCGTCAAGCGAATCTGCGACAAGTGCCGCATCATCAGGCGTCGCGGCCGCGTCCAAGTCATCTGCACCAACCCGCGCCACAAGCAGCGTCAGGGCTAGGGGAGTAAGAAACCAAATGGCACGTATCGCCGGCATCGACATCCCCCGCGAAAAGCGCGTGGTCGTCTCGCTCACATATCTCTATGGCATCGGCCGCAGCAGCGCCGACGTCATCTGCGACGCCACGAGCATCGACCCCAGCACGCGGGTCCGCGACCTCACCGACGACGAGGTCAACCACCTCCGCGGCTACATCGACGAAAACTTCAAGATCGAAGGCGATCTGCGCCGCGATGTCTCCCAAGACATCAAGCGCAAGATGGAGATCGGGTGCTATCAGGGCCTGCGCCATCGTCGTGGCCTTCCAGTGCGCGGCCAGCGCACCCATACCAACGCTCGTACCCGCAAGGGGCCCAAGCGCGCTGTTGCCGGCAAGAAGAAGGCCCCGCGCAAATAGCGCGAGCCTGCAACACAACACGACTCACACCGACACAAACACAGAGACACCGAGAGATTCATGGCAAAGCCACCAGCCGGAGGACGTCGTCCCCGTCGCCGCGAACGCAAGAGCGTCACGCACGGCGTCGCTCACATCAAGAGTTCGTTCAACAACACGATCATCACCTTCACCGATCTCCAGGGCAACGCGCTGTCGTGGGCATCTGCGGGCAACGTCGGCTTCAAGGGATCGCGCAAGTCGACCCCGTTCGCCGCTCAGCAGGCCGCCGAACAGGCCGCGCGGCGCGCCATGGAGCACGGTGTTCGCAAGGTCGATGTCGAGGTCAAGGGCCCCGGCTCGGGCCGCGAGACTGCAATCCGTTCCATCCAGAGCGCCGGTATCGAGATCACCGGCATCAAGGACGTAACACCCGTTCCACACAATGGCTGTCGTCCACCGAAGCGTCGGAGGGTCTGACAATGTCTCGTTACACCGGTCCAAAGGCACGAGTTTCGCGACGTCTCGGCGTGAACATCTGGGGCACCACGGGAGAGACCAAGGCTCTCGACCGTCGTCCCTACCCGCCAGGCGACCACGGCCGCGATCGCCGCCGCAATAACAACTCGGAGTACCTGGTGCAGCTCCAGGAGAAGCAGAAGGCTCGCTTCTCCTACGGCATGACCGAGCGTCAGTTCCGCAACGTCTACACCGAGGCCAGCCGCCGTCAGGGCGTCACCGGTCACCTCCTGCTCCAGCTTCTCGAGCGTCGTCTCGACAATGTTGTGTACAGGTCCGGTTGGGCAGCGACGCGCCGTCAGGCTCGCCAGTTTGTCTCTCACGGCCACGTCAACGTGAACGGCCGCGGGGTGAACATCCCCAGTTTCCGTGTCCGCAAGGGCGACGTCATCGAGTTGCGCGACAAGGCTCGTAACATGACGGTTGTTCGATGGAACCTAGACGTTCTCGACCGTGCGGCCCCCGCGTGGCTCGAGAGCGGCGATGGTGGCCAGCAGGTCACGGTCCGCGAGCTGCCCTCCCGTGAGCAGATCGATATTCCAGTCCGCGAACAGCTCATCGTTGAGCTGTACAGCAAGTAGTCCGTTCCCAGCGCCTCAGGAGTCAGCGCCAAATGCTCATCATGCAGCGGCCAACGGTGGAAGCCCTCGGTGAAGAGGAAACCAACCGCCAGAAGTTCTCTCTCGGCCCGCTCGAGCCAGGGTTCGGTTACACGCTCGGCAATTCGCTTCGGCGAACCTTGCTGTCGTCGATTCCTGGTGCAGCGGTCACCCAAGTCAACTTCGACGAAGCCCTTCACGAGTTCGACACCATCGCCGGTGTCGTAGACGACGTCACCGACGTCATCTTGAACCTCAAGGACGTCGTTCTCACCAGCGAGTCCGACGAACCCGTTTCCGTGCGAATCGATGCACGCGGCCCGGGCGATGTCGTAGCGGGCGACATCCAGTTGCCTGCCGATGTCGGGTGTCTCAACCCGGCGCTTCGCATCGCCACGCTCAACGACAAGGGTCGGCTCGCCGCCGACCTCACAGTCGAGCGCGGAAGGGGCTACATCAGCTCCGCCGGTGCGGCGGCTTCATCGACGATTGGGGTGGTTCCCGTCGACGCCATCTTCTCGCCTGTGCGTCGGGTCGCCATCGAGGTCGAACCGACCCGTGTCGAGCAGAGCACGAACTACGACCGTCTCATCATGGACATCGAGACCGATGGCTCCATTTCGCCACGCGACGCGCTCGCCTCGGCCGGCGACACCCTTCGCACACTTGTCGGCCTCGTCGCCGACATGAGCGACGAGCCTCTCGGTCTAGACGTCGGCGAGCTCCCCCAGGTAGCGGGCGGTTCACCCGACCTCGACCTTCCCATCGAGGACCTCGACCTCTCCGAGCGTCCCCGCAATTGCCTCAAGCGAGTACAGGTCAACACCATCGGCGAACTCCTCACCAAGAGCTCCGACGATCTGCTCTCGATCACCAACTTCGGCCAGAAGTCCCTCGACGAGGTCATCGTCAAGCTCGACGAGCGTGGCCTTGCCCTGCGCGGCATGTCTGCCGGCGTCTAGGAGATTCTCAAATGCCCACCCCCACCAAAGGCAAACGTTTCGGCGGGTCGTCCGCCCACCAGAAGTCGATGATGCAGAACCTGGCTGCCTCGCTGTTCGCGGCAGAAGCCATCGACACCACAGAGGCCAAGGCCAAGGCCTTGCGCCCGGTCGCCGAGAAGATGATCACCAAGGCCAAGAAGGGCGGCTTGCACCGCCACCGCCAGCTGGTCTCCGATCTGGGCGACATCGAGATGGTCCAGAAGCTCGTCGACGACATTGCGCCGCGCTACCAGGATCGCCAAGGCGGCTACCTGCGCATCCTCAAGCTCGGGCCGCGTTATGGCGACAAGGCGCCCATGGCACGCATCGAGCTCGTCTAGGTGAACCCCTCGGGCTCGTGACCCGGGTCAGGCTCGATCTGGCGTACCGAGGATCGGCGTTTCACGGCTTCGCCAGAAATCCTGGCGTTCCCACAGTCGAGGGTTTGCTCGGGCGCGAACTCGAACGGGTACTGCGCCACGCCGTGTCCGTCGATGTTGCCGGCCGTACCGACAAGGGTGTACACGCCTCCGGTCAGGTTGTCAGCTTCACGACCAATGCCCCTCACTTCGATCCTGGACGTCTGCGTTCGTCGTTGAACAAGCTCTGTGCGCCCGACCTCGCCGTACTGACTGCGAGCGTGGTACACGAGTCGTTCCACGCCCGATTCTCGGCCGTGGGTCGCCGCTACCGATACCGTGTGCTGATGACGCCCACACCCGATCCGCTGCGAGCCGATCAGGTCTGGCACGTCCCCGAGATCCTCGACCTCACGGCGATGAACATGGCGGCCCTGGCGGTTCGGGGCGAGGTCGACTTCACAGCGTTCTGCCGTCCTCCGAAGCGCGACCCCGGGGTTTCCCTGGTTCGCCGCGTCCGAACCTGTGAATGGACCCCACACGACGACGAGGTGTGGCTCGACATCGAGGCCAACGCTTTTTGCCACCAGATGGTGCGTTCGCTCGTCGGGGCCTTTGTCGCCGTGGGCCGCGGGCGTGAATCCAGTGACCTGATCTTGCGAATGTTGGCTACCCCCAACCGCGCCATTGCAGTCTCACCCGCGCCCCCAAGAGGTCTCACCCTCGTCGATGTCACGTACTGACACTGCGTTCCTCGGTCGCCCAGGCTGGCCGTGTTGCACCACTATGTGACTCCACCTGTTGCGGATGTCCAGATTGGGCCGTATCCTTGCCCCTCGGTCCAGCAACTCGTCGGGCCGCCCTGAGCGTGCCTCCTCGTGTGCCGCTCCACCAGATATCTTGAGGTTTCTCTCGTGCGTACCTATTCCGTCAGCGCTTCCGAGATCGAGCGCAATTGGTTTGTGGTCGATGCGGCCGATCTCGTGCTCGGCCGCATGTCCACCGAGGTCGCCCGGGTGCTCCGCGGCAAACACAAGCCCATCTACACCCCACACCTCGACACCGGCGACCACGTCATCATCGTGAACGCCGACAAGGTTGTGCTCACGGCCGACAAGCGCAACACCAAGATGATTCACCGTCACAGCGGATACCCCGGTGGTCTGCGCTCGGAAACCTACGGCAACCTGCTCGACCGGCGCCCCGACGAGGCCATCCGCCGCACCGTCAAGGGCATGCTGCCGAGGAATCGTCTCGGAGCACAGATGCTCACCAAGCTGAAGGTCTACGCCGGCCCCGACCATCCACATTCGGCCCAGCAGCCCGCCCCACTCGCCATCGATCACGCCCGCGCCAGCTCCCGCTGAGCCCATCGGAGTCCCAAATGAGTGCACCTCTCGTACAAACCACCGGTCGTCGCAAGCGGGCCGTCGCTCGTGTTCGCCTGCGCCCTGGATCGGGTCAGATAACCATCAACAAGCGGCCGTTCGAGGACTACTTTCCTTCAGCGACCCACCGCATGATCGTCTCGCTTCCCCTCGAAGTCACCGAGACCGGCGAGGCCTACGACGTCGACGTCACGATGGATGGAGGCGGAGTCAGCGGTCAGGCCGGCGCGCTGCGCATGGGTATCGCACGTGCTCTCGTCGCCCTCGACCCCGAGAGCCGTCCCACCCTGAAGGCTGCCGGCTTGCTCACTCGCGACGCCCGCAAGAAGGAAAGCAAGAAGTACGGTCTCAAGAAGGCGCGCAAGGCTCCTCAGTACTCGAAGCGCTGAGTTTGCGCCGGTGAGGTTCGGTACCGACGGCCTACGCGGTCCGGCAAACGCCGAGCTCACACCCGAATTGGCCCTCAGGTTGGGCCGCGCCGCAGCGCGGGTCATGGGACTCCCCAAGTGGTACATCGGACGCGATCCGCGCCGATCGGGTCCGATGCTCGACGGCGCTGTCGCAGCTGGGCTTGCAGCCGAAGGTGCAGACGTCTTTGACGTGGGTGTCATGCCGACCCCTGGTGTCGCCTACCTGGCGTCGATTCACGACGCGGGTGCCGTCATAGTGTCGGCGTCGCACAACCCCTGGCACGACAACGGCCTCAAGATCTTCGGTCGTGGCGGGCACAAGCTCGACGACGCAACCCAGGCAGCCATCGAGGCAACTCTCGACGGCTTGGCCTCGGTCGATCCGAGCGGAGACCCTCACAACGTCGGTTGGGTTCACCGAGATCTCGATGCCCGCGTCGAGTACGTGACCATGCTTGTCGACACACTCGACGGACGCACGCTCGATGGCCTGAGAATCGTGCTCGACTGTGGCCACGGTGCCGCATCTCCTGTCGCCGGCGACGCGTTCCGTCTGGCAGGCGCTTCGGTCGAGGTCATGCACGCCGAACCCGACGGGCAAAACATCAACGACGGTGTCGGCTCGACCGATCCGCGGGCGCTGGCGCGGCGTGTCGTCGAGTCAGGGGCAAGCCTCGGCTTGGCATTCGATGGCGACGCCGACCGGCTCATCGCAGTCGATGCCTCTGGCAACACGGTCGACGGCGATCGGTTGTTGTGCTTGTTTGCGATAGATCTGGATCGCCGACAGCAACTCTGTGACCGCACCCTTGTTGTCACGGTCATGTCGAATCTCGGCTTGCATCGGGCGATGCAAGAACGTGGCATCAATGTCGAGGTCACTCCCGTCGGCGATCGATATGTGCTCGAGGCTCTCGCCGCCGGCAACTGGTCGCTCGGCGGCGAACAGTCGGGTCATCTGGTCTTCACCTCTCACGCCACAACCGGAGATGGCATCTTGGCCGGCCTGCTGTTGTCCGATCTTGTCGCCCGGTCCAATGGCGATCTTGGGCGGATGGCGTCAGAGGTCATGGAGACGGTGCCCCAACTCCTGGTGAACGTCGCTACACGCGTCCGCCCAGAAGATCCTGCCGCCGATCTTGAAGGCGAAATCGAAGCTGCATCGCGCGAATTGGGATCTGGTGGTCGTGTTCTCGTTCGTAGTTCGGGAACCGAGCCCCTGGTGCGGGTAATGGTCGAGTCGACAAGTGCTGAATTGGCACGCGCGATCGCCGACCGGCTCGAAGAGGCAGTGTGTGCTCGATATGGCATGGCCGACACTGTCTGAGCCGCGTCGCGGCCGCCAATCCAGACTCGAAGGGTAGCCTCGCCAATATGTGCGGAATCATCGGTGTTGTCCGTAGTCCAGACGACCGCGAACCCCTTCCTCCAGACGTGGTTCGGCGCCGAATGGACGAGGTGCTCGATCGATTGGGTCAGGCCAGCGAGTCCCCGAGTGTTCAGCTCTTGGTCGAGGTTGCCGAACTCGCCGCCGACTTCGACCGAGACCTGCGGTCGCTCCCAGGTGTGAGAGCACTGGTCGGAGACGCTGAACTGTTGGCCGAACTCGCTGCCCAAGCCGAGTGTTTCGGCGACACGGTCGCAGCGCTCGACGAGTTGGTCGATGCCGGCCGGATCGACTTCGGCGTTTCCACCGAGGAGGTCAACCAGGCTCTAGTACTGCTGAAGGATGCCGCCTGGGCCATCCTTCGAGACCGCGTTCGAAACGCCGGCGCCATCGCCGCGCTGGCCCCCATCATGCCCTCGACGGCCGAAGTGGCCGGATATTGGGCTGTTCAGGTAGCGCTGTCCGCACTCGACCGTCTCGAGGTCAGGGGCCGAGACTCGGCCGGTGTTGAGATCGTTGTCCAGAACCACGGCATCGTTCCTATCGAGGTCGACGCTCGCGGCGACCTGGGCGCCAGAGCCAGCGACAGCATGTTCCGGTCGGGAGCGGTTCGTGTCGACGATTCGCTCGCCATCTTCGTCTACAAGGCCGCCGCCGAGATCGGCGAGCTGGGCGACAACACTGCGTCCCTGCGAGCCGCCATCGCTGCCGACGAACTCCTCGCCAGAGCCCTGTCGAATCCGGACGCTCACACGACGGTTCTGGGACACACCCGTTGGGCCTCGATCGGAATCATCTCCGAGGCCAACGCACATCCACTCGATTCGTGCGAGCTGGGCAACCTGGAGGGTCCACTGGTCACATCGGTGCTGAACGGAGACGTAGACAACTTCGCCGACCTCAAGGCGCATCATCGACTCGAAATTGCACCCGAAATCACCACCGACGCCAAGGTCATACCGACCCTCGTCGCAAGAGGTCTCGAAGACGGCGACTCGCCGATCGAGGCGTTTCGTTCCTCGGTTGCCAGCTTCGAGGGTTCGGTGGCGATCGGCACTCACATGGCCACAGACCCGAACACCTTGTATCTCGCTCTGAGAGGTTCGGGGCAGGCTCTCTACGTCGGCCTTGCCGACCATTCCTTCATCGTGGCGTCCGAACCGTATGGTGTCGTCGAGGAGTCCGATCGGTACCTGCGCCTCGATGGCGAAACACCTTCCGACCTCAACAATCCAGTTGGTTCGCGCGGTCAGATCCTGCGACTCGACTCAACCGCAGCGGGCGACATTGCGGGAATGACCCGGCATTCCTACGACGGAACCGAGCTGTGTATCGCCCCATCCGAGCTGATCAACCCCGAGATAACAACGCGCGACATCGACCTCGGCGACGCTCCCCATTTCTTCCTGAAGGAAGTGGGAGAGGCCCCCGAGTCGTTCCGCAAGACACTTCGCGGCCGCATCTCGGAGTGCGACGCAGTGTTGTCGGAGAGTCTCGACGAGACCTCTTTTCCTGCCGCGGTAGCGGCCAAACTCACGTCTGGTCAGATCAATCGCATCGTATCGATCGGCCAGGGCACCGCCGCAGTAGCAGGCGAAAGTCTCGGCGCCTTCCTCGCTCCGCTCGTCGACGGACGCATCAAGGTCGAGTCGATACTGGCGACCGAGTTGTCGGGTTTTGGTCTGCGCGCAGACATGAGCGACACCCTCATCGTGGCGGTCAGTCAGTCGGGAACCACCACCGATACCAACCGCACTGTCGACCTGGTCAGGGGTCGCGGCGCGTCCGTCATAGCGATCGTCAATCGCAGGGGCAGCGATCTCACCGATCGGTGCGACGGTGTGCTCTACACGAGCGACGGTAGAGATGTCGAGATGTCCGTTGCCTCGACCAAGGCGTTCTACGCCCAGATCGCCGCGGGCGCATTGCTGGCGTGTGCCATCGCCCGTAGCGCCCTCGGTGATGCGGCACCCGCGGCCGATATCTCCGAACTTCTCACCGCCATCAGGGCACTGCCCGACGCCATGGCCAAAGTGATCGCCGATCAGCCTCACATCGGCGAGATTGCTCGACGGCACTCGCCGGCAAAACGCTACTGGGCTGTTGTTGGCAACGGAGCCAACGCAACCGCTGCGCGCGAACTTCGTATCAAGCTCAGCGAGCTCTGCTACAAGGCCATCGCCTGCGACAGTACCGAAGACAAGAAACACATCGACCTGTCGTCAGAGCCGATGATCCTGGTCTGCGCCGCGGGGCTGGTCGGCTCGACCGCCGACGATGTGGCCAAAGAGATCGCGATCTTCCGGGCCCACAAGGCGACTCCCATCGTGTTGGCTTCTGGCGACACCAGCCGCTTCAGCGCAGCTGTCGACCTCGTCGCCTTGCCCACGGTGCATCCATTGGTCGACTTCGTGCTCGCCACCGTTGCCGGTCATCTGTTCGGCTACGAATCAGCGCTGGCCATCGATGCGCTTGCACACCCCCTCCGTGAATGCCGCTCGATCATCGAGGCGGCCGTCGACGAAGGCTGGGAGGCCGGCAAGTCCGACGAGGTCGTCGCCCACCTTGCGGTTCCCACGTCGCGGTTCTTCGACAGCCTTCGCTCCAATCGATACGACGGCAATCTCGAAGCCAGCACGGCGGTCCGACTGTCCAATCTCCTGCGTTATGCCTCGGGGTTGGTGCCGCTCGACCGTTTCCAGGTCGACTTCGGCAAGGTCGGCACCCCCGCAGTTGTCATCGACGATCTCACACGTGCGTTGTCCTTGGCCATCGACGAGCTGACCCGGCCGGTCGACGCGATCAAACATCAGGCCAAGACGGTCACCGTCGGGATTTCGCGGTCGGACGAGACCTTGCTGGAATCGGAACTCGTCAGGGCTGTCCTCGCCGCCGGCGCTCCGCGCGATCGTCTGACCTACCGTTCGCTTCGCACCCTCGCGGCGCTCGATCCTGTCGTGCTCGACGTTCGTGGCTACACCCGCTACCGCATCGACGGCGACGTCGAGGGTGACGCATTGGTGCAGGTCATCGATCGGGGTGGTATCTCCCGCGACATTCCAACCCGAACCGAAGCGATCCCGACACTTCGAGGTACCAAACACCGTGCGGCTTTCGAACGTGAGGTCACGGTCAGCGAGGGTCGCAGCGACGGACGCATGATTATCATCATTCCCGAGGTCAAGGACACCCAGCCGACCGGGCTGTGTCTGTTGCATGTTGTTATGCCCGACCGTCTTGGCGCCGATGCCATGCGCACCGTCATGCAGGGTTACCGAGGCCGCTACGCGGCTCTGAAGGACGCCGTTACCGAGACCGAGCCGAGTTTCCGCGACGACCTCCTGGCCAACGTGCAGGTCATCGACCTTCTGAGCGAGCCCGTCTATGTCCTCGCCAAACACTGGACATCGTGACGTCGTGACGTTGCGCCACTGGCGCCCGGGTGGCCCATGGCCCACACCTGTGCTCACGCCAGAGCAGGTACACCTCGTCGACGACGCTGCTCCCGACATCGCATCCCTGATCGAGAGGGCGGGTCGTGCGGTGGCACGGGTTGCCATCGAGGTCTTGGGCGGTACCTACGGGCGCCGGGTTGTTGTGGTGGCGGGCCCGGGAAACAACGGCGCCGACGGCTTGGTGGCGGCGCGCCGCCTGGCCGAGCGTGGTGTGAGGGTCGAAGTCGTCGATCCAGAGGTCTCGTCGATCGGGGAGTGTGACCTGGTCATCGATGCAGCGTTCGGGACCGGCCTCTCCCGGCGATACGAGGCACCCCTGCTGGTGGCTGATCAACGAGTCCTCGCCGTCGATGTTCCAAGTGGTCTCGATGCAACGGTCGGAACAGATCTCGGATCAAATGCAGCGGGCGTGACGGTCACATTTGGTGGGCCCAAGGTGGGGATGTTTCTCGGCGACGGCCCCTCTGTTTGTGGTGACGTTGTTGTCGTCGACATCGGCCTCGATCTCGGACCGGCGGCGGTCCGCACGTGGATGGTCGATGACGAGGTTGCTCGCACGGTGCTCCCGAGGCGGCAACGGTCCGACCACAAGTGGAATTCCGCTGTTCGTGTGGTCGCCGGGAGCGCCGGAATGTGGGGTGCCGCTCGCCTGACCGCGGGCTCAGCCATTAGGGCAGGTGCCGGCATGGTCGTCGCCGGAGGACTCGTCCCCGAGGTGCCCCCCGGTCTTCCCGTCGAGGTTGTTGGGCGCGGTACTGCTGGCGACCGTCCCGAGGATCGTGTCGCGTCGGTGCTCTCGGATCTGCATCGTTTCGGGTCGTTGGTCGTCGGACCGGGCCTGGGGGCCGGTGGCCAGACGGCCGCCGCGGTCGCTTCCCTGATAGTCGAGTCGCCCGTTCCGTGTGTTGTTGATGCTGATGGGCTGCGTTTCCTGGCCGGACGGCCCGAGGTTATCGCCGGGGCCGTTTCCCCCATCGTGATCACACCACACGATGGTGAGTACGCCCAACTCGTCGGTTTCGCACCAGAGCGGGACAGGGTCGACGCCGCGCGCCGGTTGGCCGCGACGACGCAAGCAACGGTTCTTCTGAAGGGCCCGACAACCGTTGTGGCCTCACCCGAAGGCGACGTCTGGCTGTCGACGGAGGGTGACGAGCGGTTGGCCACTGCAGGGTCGGGTGACGTCTTGGCTGGAGCGATCGGGGCCGTGCTCGCGTGCCACCGTGGCTCCGACATCGACGACATGGCCAGGCTGATCGCGGCCACCGCCCATTGGCATGCCATCGCTGGGCGAGTGGCGGGGCGGCTCGGAGTGGTCGCGGGCGACATCGTTGGCTCGATGGGTGCTGCGCGCGCCATCATCGAGGGGTGACCGATCCAGCGGTGCGTCCGACATATTGCACTGTCGACCTCGGCGCCCTCACCCGCAACATCACCGCAATCGAGAACCATGTCGGCCCGGCGAGCCAGGTCATGCCGGTGTTGAAGGCCGATGCCTATGGTCACGGACTTGCCTTGGTAGTCCCCCATCTCGAAGGGTTGGGGGTCGGTCGTATCGCCGTTGCGTATGTCGAGGAAGGCATCGAGGCAAGGCGACTGGGTTTCACCGGGATCGTCCACGTTCTCGGTGGAGCGGTCGAAAGTCAGATCGGTCTGTTTCTCGATCACGACCTGACCTTCACCGTGCCTTCGATCGACAAGCTCGTGCAGGTGGCGACCATCGCCCACCAGCGTGGAATGAAGCCAGCTGTTCACCTCAAGATCGACACCGGCATGGAGCGCATCGGGGTGCACTATCAGAACGCGCATGCGTTCTTTGAGCAGGCCTACGCCTGTGACGATCTCGTGGTGGAAGGGGTGTTCTCACACTTCGCCAACGCAGACTCGGCCGACCTCGACGATGCCAGACGCCAGCTCGAGCGTTTTGTGGGCGCAACCGATCTGTTGGGCGATCTGGCAGAGCCGCCGATTCGCCATATCGCCAACTCGGGCGCTATCGCCCAGCTACCCGAGAGTCATCTCGACCTGGTGAGGCCCGGGGTTCTGACCTATGGCCTCTATCCGAGTCGTGAGACGGTTCGCGCCCTCGGGGTAGAGCCGGTCCTGTCCTGGATGTCGACGGTCGTGTACTTCAAGGTGGTCGCCGCCGATTCCTCTGTCGGGTATGGGTCGACCTGGGCTCCCAGTCGACAGACCCGTGTGGTGACACTGCCTGTCGGGTACGGCGACGGGTATCCGCGGGCTGCTTCGAATAGCGCCGAGGTTCTGATTCGCGGCACCCGCTACCCCGTGGTAGGTCGCGTGTGCATGGATCAGACGATGATCGATATCGGCGACGGCACGGCCTACAACGGCGACCAGGTGGTTCTTGTGGGTTCGCAGGGGCAACAGAGCATCACGGTCGAGGACCTGGCCGACCGCTGCGGCACAATCCCCTACGAGATCCTCACTCGCATCACGGCGCGAGTTCCAAGAGTCGGCGTGGGGTGAACGATTCACTCGCTCAGGCTCGCGATGGTCGTAACATCAGATGACGTGATCGAGATTGCCAGCGACTCCGTCGACGAGACCCGCTCCATTGCCTCCGCCGTTGCTTCGGTGACCCGTCCCGGCGATCTCATCGTGCTCGCAGGCGACCTGGGCGCTGGCAAGACCGCGTTTGTTCAGGGTTTCGGGGCTGCAGTCGGGGTGGCCGATCGCATCACGAGCCCTACCTTCACCCTGGTCCACGAGTATCGAGGAGAGACCCTCGATGTGCACCACCTGGACGTCTATCGCCTCGATGGTCCCGGCGAGGTTCTTGACCTTGCTCTTCCTGAACTGCTCGACGACGACTGTGTCACCATCATCGAGTGGGGCGATCTCGTCGCGTCAGAGCTTCCGCGCTCCTACCTCGTGGTGCGCATCCACATGGGAGATCCGATCTCACCCGACGACCGCGTCCTACGGTTCGAATCGGTGGGCGAAGTGTGGTCCGATCGTCTCGAGCAGATCAAGGATCTGTCCAGCGCTGCGGCGGTCCGGTCATGTTGATACTGGCGATCGAGACGGCCACTCCACAAGTAGGAGTTGCTCTGGCGAGCTTCGATGGAGCCGTCGCATCGTTTCACGCCAGCCGCGATCGCCGTCACGCCGAGTCGCTGGTTCCGGCCATCGACTTCGTGTGCAGACAGGCAGGGGTCGTACCCGCCGACCTCGGGGCTGTCGCCGTAGACGTCGGTCCGGGGCTGTTCACGGGCCTGCGCGTCGGCCTCTCGACGGCCAAGACGATGGCCCACGCACTGCGTATTCCCATGGTTGGTATCTCTAGCCTCGATCTGCTGGCATTCTCGGCAAGGCTGACCGAGCGACACATCGTGGCCGGCGTCGATGCTCGCCGCGGCGAGATCTTCGTCGCGACGTACAGAAGGGTTCACGGCGGAGTACAACGCCTGACAGAGCCCACCGTCACAACACCTGATGTCGTGGGTGGTGTCGTCGAGGCGTTCGGCGAGGACTGCCTGTTCGTCGGCGATGGAATGTCACGCTACGCCGACACGTTCTGCAGGTTGCGCGGTGTCGAGATGGCGACCGAGAGCCTGCGGTACCCGTCGGCGGCTGCCCTTGCAGAATTGGCGCACAGCAAGGCCGTTCGTGAGGAGTTCGTGCAACCTCGCGATATCGAACCGATCTACCTTCGTGAACCCGACGCAACCCCGAATTGGAAGAGTGCCGCCCGAGGGGGACCAAACCCATGATCCCCGCCGCGGATAGGGCGATCATCGTGGTCGAGCCCATGACCAAACGCCATCTGAAGGCCGTCAGGGCTATCGATGCCAAGGTCTATCCACGCCCCTGGTCGCTGGCCATGTACTTGCAGGAGCTGGCGAATGGCTCCAACCGGGTGTACCGCATCGTCCGAAGCGCGGGGAAGGTCGTCGGCTACGGGGGACTGATGGTGGTCGGGTCCGATGGGCACGTCACGTCGGTTGCGACGGATCCTGATCACCGCTCGATCGGCGTCGGCAGCCGAGCGTTGTTGGCACTTGTCCGAGGGGCCCTCGACTCGGCCTGTGAGGCATTAACTCTCGAGGTTCGAGTCTCCAATATCGATGCTCAGCGAATGTACGGACGCTTCGGGTTCGAACGGGCCGGCGTTCGCAAGGGCTATTACACCGACAACCGTGAAGATGCCGTCGTGATGTGGGCCAACGATATCGGCGGCTCGGCTTTCCGATCCCGGATGCGCGACATCGAGGCGTCGTTCGATCACCACACCGAGTGGAGGTCCTCATGACGAACCCGTTCGATTCCGCCATTGGTCTCGACCCGAACCTGGTAGTGCTCGGCATCGAGAGCTCGTGCGATGAAACCGCGGCAGCCGTCGTTGTCGGAGGCCGCGAGGTCAAGAGCAATGTTGTGTCGAGCCAGGTGGACCTGCACGCCGCCTTCGGCGGAGTTGTGCCCGAGGTGGCCGGTCGTGCACACGAGCAGCGCATCACGGCAGTACTGGCAGAGGCCATGGTCGAGGCCGGGGTGGAAGACTCCGATATCGGGGCTGTGGCCGCCACCGTCGGTCCCGGCCTGATCGGCTCATTGCTTGTGGGTGTCAGCGCCGCAAAAGCTCTCGCCCTCGTGTGGGGTGTTCCGTTCGTCGGTGTGAACCACCTCGAAGCCCATTTTCACGCGGCCCTTCTCGATGCACCCGATGTCGAGTTTCCTCTTGTGATGGTGCTCGTTTCCGGCGGTCACACGATGCTGGTGGTACTCGTGGGTCCCGAGAGGTACCGGCTGTTGGGGGCGACGCTCGATGACGCTGCCGGAGAAGCCTTCGACAAGGTCGCTCGTTTCGTCGATCTGGGGTATCCGGGCGGGCCAGCGATAGACGAGGCGGCCCGAGGTGGCGACCCGACGGCCATCTCCTTTCCGCGAGCGATGATGAAGGACGGATACGACTTCTCGTTCAGTGGATTGAAGACGGCGGTGATCAACCATGTCCGTGCCAATCCGGACGTGTCGATCCCCGACGTGGCTGCCTCGTTTCAGGCAGCAGTTGTTGAGGTGTTGGTCGAAAAGGCACGTCGGGCAGCAAGAGACGTCGGTGCTACCGGCATCTGTCTGGCGGGAGGAGTAGCTGCGAACAGTGCCCTGCGCGCAGCGGTCGAAGCGGCGTGTGTCGCCGACGGACTCGGGTGTCACCTTCCGAGCCGATCCATGTGCACAGACAACGCGGCCATGGTCGCTGCGGCTGGTTGGTATCGGTTGCAGGCCCATGGCCCGACGGGACTCGATGTGGGCGCCGATCCCCGCATGGCCATCTCATTCCTCGACTGACGGTGTGGTCCGCGCGGCAGGGGTGGGGCCGGCACCGGACGTTGTGCAGACGACCTCCGTGAGCGGGGAAGAAAAAGAGAGGTTGTCGACGGCTGATGGCGGCCGTATCGTTGGCACTCGCCATTTGAGAGTGCTAATGCCCAACGGAGGCACGTCAACATGAATCTTCAGCCGCTCGAGGACCGCATCGTTGTGCGTCCCAACGATGCCGAGGAGACCACCGCCAGTGGCCTGGTCATCCCCGACACCGCCAAGGAAAAGCCCCAGCAGGGATCCGTCCTTGCCGTGGGTCCGGGTCGCCGCTCGGACACAACCGGTGAGCTCATCCCAGTCGATGTCGCCGAGGGCGACACCGTCGTCTACAGCAAGTACGGCGGCACCGAGATCGCCGTTGCTGGCGAGGACCTTCTCATCCTCAACGCCCGCGACGTGCTGGCGGTGGTGAAGTAACCAATGCCAAAGATCCTCAAATTCAGTGAAGAGGCCCGACGCGGCCTCGAGGCCGGCGTGAACAAGCTGGCCAATGCCGTCAAGGTCACCCTCGGCCCCAAGGGTCGCAACGTGGTGCTCGAGAAGTCTTTCGGCGCTCCGACCATCACCAACGACGGTGTGTCGATCGCCCGCGAAATCGAACTCGATGACCCGTTCGAGAACATGGGTGCCCAGCTCGTCAAGGAGGTCGCCACCAAGACCAACGACGTCGCTGGTGACGGCACCACGACCGCCACGGTCCTGGCCCAGGCTCTCGTGCGTGAGGGCCTTCGCAATGTTGCTGCCGGCGCCAACCCGATGTCGGTCAAGCGTGGCATCGAAGCAGCCGTTGAGGCCGCGGTCGTGCGCATCGGCGAGATGTCCGAGGACGTCTCCACCGACAAGGGCAAGATCGCCTCGGTCGCTGCCATCTCGGCGGCTGACGCCACCGTCGGCGAGATTCTCGCCGAGGCCTTCGACAGGGTCGGCAAGGACGGTGTCATCTCGGTCGAGGAGTCGAACACGTTCGGCACAGACCTCGAGTTCACCGAGGGCATGCAGTTCGACAAGGGCTTCCTTTCGCCGTACTTCGTCACCGATCCCGACCGCCAGGAGGCCGTTCTCGAGGATCCCTACATCCTCTACCTGAACGGCAAGGTCTCTTCGGTCCAAGAGCTTGTCCCCGTGCTCGAGAAGGTGATGCAGACCGGCAAGGCTCTGCTCATCATCGCCGAGGATGTCGAGGGTGAAGCCCTCGCAACCCTCGTGGTCAACAAGATTCGTGGAACGTTCACCTCGGTCGCCGTGAAGGCCCCTGGTTTCGGCGAGCGCCGCAAGGCGATGCTGGCCGACATGGCCATTCTCACCGGTGGCCAGGTCATCGCAGAAGAAGTTGGCCTCAAGCTCGACAACGCCACCCTCGACCTTCTCGGTCAGGCTCGCAAGGTCATCGTCACCAAGGACGAGACCACCATCGTCGAGGGTGCTGGTGAAAGGGCCGATGTCGACGGTCGGATCGCTCAAATCAAGCGCGAAATCGACGACACCGACTCCGATTGGGACCGCGAGAAGCTCCAGGAGCGCCTCGCCAAGCTGGCCGGCGGCGTTGCAGTCATCCAGGTCGGTGCGGCCACCGAGGTAGAGCTCAAGGAAAAGAAGCACCGCATCGAGGATGCCGTTTCGGCCACTCGTGCAGCCATCGAAGAGGGCATCGTGGCCGGCGGTGGCACCGCTCTCCTGCGTGCCCGCGCTGCAATCAAGGACCTGTCACTCGAAGGCGACGAGGCCACCGGTGCAAACCTGGTGTACCGGGCGCTCGACGCTCCGGCCCGTCTCATCGCGCAGAACGCAGGGCACGAAGGTGCCGTCGTCGTTCAGCAGATCGAGTCCGGTTCGGGCAACGAGGGCTTCAATGCCGCTACCGGCGAATACGAGAACCTCGTCGATGCCGGTGTCATCGACCCGGCCAAGGTCACCCGCGCTGCGCTCCAGAACGCTGCTTCGATCGCGGCCTTGTTGTTGACCACCGAAACACTGGTCACCGACAAGCCCGACGAGGGTGGCGATGCGGCTGCTGCCGCTGCTGCTGCCATGGGCGGCGGCATGGGTGGAATGCCAGGCATGATGTAGACCTGGGTTTGTACCCGGTTTCAGTGTCCAGGGGGTCCCGGCTTCGGTCGGGATCCCTTCGCTGTTTTCTGTCCTCACTATTACGCTGCTTGTGGTGAACTCATCTCCGGGGCGTGGCGGCCCGCAGCAGATCCCGCGCCCTGTGGATTCGAGGCTGGGTGGCCCTCCACCCTGGGCCTCGGCAACCCGGCCTCCTTCACTCGATCAGATCTGCGAACGAGTTGCCTCACACGAGCCGGGCGTGAGGTTCACAGGCACACCTCCCCCCAAGCACAATTCGGCTGTTCTTGTTCCCCTATTTGAGCGCAACGGTCAGGCCTATGTAGTCCTCACGACCCGCAGCATCCAGTTGAAGTCGCACACAGGAGAGGTCAGCTTTCCTGGTGGTAGGCAAGAACCCGGCGAACCACTCACCACGACGGCGCTGCGCGAAACCGAGGAAGAGATAGGACTCTCGCGCGAACGGGTGACGTTGGTCGGCGAGCTCGATCGGTTGGCCACCGTGTCCTCGAAGTCTTCGATCCACCCGTTCGTAGGGCGCATCGATGAGCTTCCCGCCCTCGAGCCGAGCCCAGCAGAGGTCGAAAGGGTCCTGTTGGTTCCCATCGCTGAGCTGATCGAGCCGGGGGTCTATCGCGAGGAACGCTGGACCAGTGGCGTATACGGCCACGAACGGGCCGTGCATTTCTTCGAACTCGTGGGAGACACTGTTTGGGGGGCAACGGCAGCAATGCTGCATCAGCTCCTCGATCTGGTCATCGTCGGCTGACGAGGGAACCGGTTCCAAAGACTCATCGAGGGGCCAAAAGGGTCGACGGGTAGGTGAGGAACCGTGTACGACTCGACCTGCGACCGCATTTCTTTGCCGGCGTTGCTGGCCCGCGTTGTTCTTGCGCGCGGTGAGGGACGACGATGAGCATGCCCGGCCGCCTCCTTCTTCGTCTGTCTCCGGTTCAGAAGGTACTGGCGTTGGCAGCCGCGATGGTTGTGATGACGGCCCTGATCTTGCTGAGCGTCGATCTGAGTCCGCACCACGACTGGTGGCCGGCGGTTCCGGTGTTCGCGGTCGGGTTTGTTGTCACCGAAGCCGTCGTATTCCACATCGAGATCCGCAAGCAGGCTCACACATTCTCGATTCACGAGACGATGATGGTCATGGCACTGTTCTTCGTCGATCCCCTCGGTCTGCTCGTGGCCAGGGCACTCGGTGGGGCTATCGCTCTCGTCGTGTTCAGGAGATCGGTTCTGTTCAAGGTGGTGTTCAACACCGCCATGTTCGGTCTCGAAGTCGCGATGGCGGTGAGGGTCTACGAATGGTTGGGTCATGGCCACGGAGCATCACTTCGTGATGGATTGGCTGCCATCGCCGGTGTCGCGGCCGCGGACACGGCCAGCGTGTTTGCGGTCTTCGCTGCTATCACGATCTTTGAAGGGCGGCCGCGACGTCGCCAAGCCGTGGATGTGTTCAACGCCCAGATGTTGGTGATGATCATCGCCGGATCGGTGGGTGTTGTTGGTGCAGGCGCGATCCGGATGGGCGCTTGGCATGCGTTCTTCCTTTCCATTGTTGGTGTGGGGTCAGTAGCCGTCTTCCGCCAGCACGCACTGACCACCAGTCGTTACACGGGCCTGCAAACCCTCCATGACTTCAGCCGCACGATCGCCAACGACGTTGACGTCGACCGAGTTCTTCGTACCGCCATGACCGATGTCGTCGACATCATCGCCGCTTCCAACGTCGCGATGATCGCGCCCAACGACGGTGCCTTCGGGCCGGCCGGGGTGTATCACCTGTCCGATGGACTACTCGGGCACCACCATCTGCCGTCCGGTGTGGGCCAGCAATGGATGAACCTCGCCTCGATCGAGCCCGTTCTCCTCGAGGTGGACGATCTCAGCTTGGGCATTCGCGAGTCGCTCAATGCTGGTGGCGGGCAGGTCATCGTCGTCCGGTTGAGCCTCGACGGTCAGGATGTGCTGTTCGTGGCAACGAAGGATGCCGATTCGGTCGGCCGGTTCGATCAGTCGAACACCGAGCAGGTCGGTGCACTCGCCAGGCAACTCTCGGCCACCCTGCGCAATGGTCTGTTCGTGCGTCAGCTTGACGAGGCATCGCGTCGCGACGAGCTGACCGGGCTCGACAACCGTGGTGAATTCCTGGCCAAGATCGAAGCCCAGCCTCTGGGCCAGTCGTGTTCGGTCCTCGCCGTGGGTTTGATGTCGTTCGACGCGGTGAACGAGACCCTCGGACACGCCATAGGTGATGCCATGTTGGTGGAGGCTGCACGCCGCGTCGAGTCGTCCGTCGGCTCACACGCCATCTCGATGGCCCGGCTGAATGGTGCGACGTTTGCCGTGGCTGTTCCCGGCCACATCGATGCACGCATCGATGTTGTTGCCCGTGCCCTGACCGCCGCGGTGTCCGAGCAGGCCGATGCGAGCGCACTCCGTGTCGACATGAGGTGCAGAGTCGGTCTCGCGGAGAGCACACCCCTCGACCCACTCGATGCCGCGACGGTGGTGAGGCGTGCCGATCTAGCCCTCGCAGAGGCGGGCGTGCGCAAGCGTCACAGTTGGGCCTATACGCCTGACCTCGACGCGGCTCAGCAACGCAGCGTTCAGTTGATCTCGGGTCTGCGTGGGGCGATCGACAGGCAGGAGTTCGAGCTGTGGTTCCAGCCAAAGGTCGAGGTTGCCACGGGTGACGTTCTTGGCGTCGAGGCCCTGATCAGATGGACCCATCCCGAGTTGGGGCCTGTTCCGCCGGATGAGTTCATCGAACTTGCCGAGACAGCGGGCCTGATCGGTGAGATCACCGACCTGGTCCTCGAGATGGCGGTCGCCGAAGCGCGCCGTTGGCTCGACAGAGGAATCCCCATCAAGATCGCCGTCAATCTGTCGGTTCACGATGTCGTCGATCCGGCCCTGCCCCAGAAGGTGCAGGGGTTGGTCTCGGAATACGGACTGACCCCCGACCTGATCGGTCTCGAGCTGACCGAGTCTGCGCTCGCTGCCGACGAGCAGCGGGTCATCGACACATTGATGTGTTTGCGCGGCATGGGCTTCACCCTGTTCGTCGATGACTTCGGCACCGGCTACTCGTCGTTGTCCTATCTGCGGATGTTGCCCATCGACACCTTGAAGATCGACCGAGCATTCATCACCCACCTGGCCGACAATGAACACGATCAGGTCATCGTCAAGAGCACCATCGAACTTGCCCACTCTCTCGGTCTTTCTGTAGTGGCCGAGGGTGTCGAGGATCTCGCGAGTTTCGAACGGCTTCGCGATCTCGGCTGCGAAACGGCTCAGGGGTTCTTCATGGCCAAGCCGCTGACACGGGAAGAGCTTGACGCATGGTATGACGATCTTCCGACGTTGAAGGCACTGCTGGGCTACGACGAGGTTGCGCCGGACGGCTTGGTTGAACCTGGCGGGGAATCTGTTGGAAGCAGCGAAGTCGCCTCAACGGTGGACTAGATGAACCCTGCGGGTTCGGATGTCTTACGCCTGAGGTGAAAACGCTGGGCAGAGCTGAATAGTGACCCACGCTGCTAACCTCGCTGGTTTCCTATCGCGCCAGAGGCAGCCATGGAAACCTCTCATTCTCACGCCACTGTTCTTGTTGTCGATCTCGGGGCGCAGTACGCCCAACTCATCGCCAGACGGGTTCGTGAGGCCCACGTCTACAGCGAGATCGTCCCTCATGGTCTGGGTGCAGCCGAGATTGCGGAGATGTCTCCAGCTGGAATCATCCTCAGCGGAGGGCCGAAGTCGGTTCACGTCGAGGGTGCACCCACCGTCGACCCTGCGATATTCGAACTCGGCATCCCGGTTCTGGGAATCTGCTACGGGGCCCAACTGGTAGCCCAGCAACTCGGTGGAGTGGTCGATCGTTCGGGCAGGGGCGAGTACGGACGCACGAGCATGATCCGCAAGGGGCACTCAGATCTCTTCGACGACGAGAGCCCGTTCGAGCAACCGGTCTGGATGAGTCACTTCGATGCCATCACCGAAGCACCCGGTGGTTTTGTTGTCACGGGCAGCACCCCCGATGCCCCTGTCGCCGTGCTGGAGAACTTCGATCGACGGATCTACGGCGTGCAGTTCCATCCAGAGGTGGTCCACACACCTCACGGGCAGCGCCTCATCGAGAGGTTCGTGCGCAATGTCTGCAACCTGCCTGGCGATTGGAACACGGCCGACATCATCGACGAGTCGGTTGCAGCCATCCGTTCCCAGGTCGGTACCCGCCGGGCGATCTGTGGCCTGTCCGGGGGTGTCGACAGTGCCGTTGCCGCTGCCCTCGTGCACAAGGCCATAGGCAGTCAGCTGACCTGTGTGTTCGTCGATACGGGATTGATGCGTCACGGCGAGGGAGAACAGGTCGTCGAGACCTTCCGCCGGACCCAAGGTATCGAGCTGGTCCACGAACGTTCCGCCGCCGAGTTCTTCGATGCCCTCTCCGGCGTCGTCGATCCCGAGGACAAACGCAAGGCCATCGGCGAGAAGTTCATCCGTATCTTCGAACGGGCCAGCGGTGGCATCACCGACGCCAAGTTCCTCGTGCAGGGGACCCTGTACCCCGACGTCATCGAGAGTGGCACCAGCGAGGCGGCCAAGATCAAGAGCCACCACAATGTCGGCGGGCTCCCCGACGACATGGAGTTCGAGCTCGTCGAGCCGCTGCGCAGCTTGTTCAAGGACGAGGTTCGAGCTGTCGGTTCTCAGCTCGGGCTACCCGACGAGATCGTCTGGCGTCAGCCGTTCCCCGGCCCTGGTCTCGGTGTGCGCATCCTCGGAGAGGTCACCCCGGAGAAGGTCGCGATCCTCCAGCATGCCGACCTCATCGTTCGCGAGGAGCTGGCTGTCGCCGGGCTCGAGCGAAACATCTGGCAGGCCTTTGCCGTGCTCGCCGACATCAGATCGGTCGGCGTAATGGGAGACGAGCGCACCTACGAGCGGCCCATCATCGTCAGGGCTGTCACCAGCGAGGACGCCATGACGGCAGACTGGGCCAGGCTGCCTCACGACGTGTTGGCAGCCATCTCCAGCCGCATCATCAACGAAGTCGACGGCATCAACCGAGTGGTCTACGACATCACCTCGAAGCCACCTGGAACGATCGAATGGGAATGATCTGATGGAGTTTCCCCAGGGATTCAGCGCACACACGGGCAACATCGGCATCAAGGACGACAAGCCCGACGTTCTTATCATTGCGACAGATCGTCCGGTTCCGACGTCTGGCCTCTACACCAGGAGCCTCTTCGCTGGCCCGAGCATCGTCGTGTCACGCGAACACGGAGCGGACGGGACGGCCCAAGCGATGGTGATCGTGGCCCGCAACGCAAATGTGGCCACCGGCCCGGAGGGCCTCGCCAATGCAAGGGAGATGGCCGGTCTCACATCATCGCTGGTCGGTTGTGATGATCGCGACATCCTGGTCGCGGCGACCGGTGTCATCGGCCGGCTTCTGCCGATGGACAGGGTCAGGACCTGGTTTGCGACCCAGAGCTGGACCGACGCCAACGCCGAGGTTGCCGACGCGGCCGCAGCCATCATGACCACCGACACACACCCAAAGACCGCATCCGCCAGTGCCGGGCCGGCTTCGGTTGTGGGCATCGCCAAGGGTGTTGGGATGATCGAGCCCGACATGGCGACGATGATCACCGTGGTCGCGACCGATGCCGAGATCGCCAGCTCAGACCTCGATCCGATGTGGCGCCGGGTCGTCGACAAGACGTTCAACGCGGTCAGCGTCGACACTGACACCTCGACCAGCGACACAGCGGTTGTCATGGCGTCGGGGGCTGCGGGACCGGTCGACTCGGCTCTGCTCGAGCAGGCTCTCGGGATTGTCGCCCTCGATCTCACTCGACAGATCGCGGCCGATGGTGAGGGTGCCGAGACGCTCATCGTGGTGAAGGTCGACGGAGCGCGCGACAACGCGCAGGCCAAACGTGTCGGGAAGGCAATCGTCAATTCGCCGCTGGTGAAGACGGCCGTCCATGGAGCCGACCCGAATTGGGGTCGCGTCGCCATGGCCATCGGGAAATGTTCGGACGAGACCGATATCGAACAGGACAACGTCGTCATTCGTTTTGGCACCGAGGAGGTCTATCCGCGCCTGCCCGGCGACCTCGAGCTTGCAGCGCTCTCGGAATATCTCGCGGGCCCCGAGGTGCTCATCCACGTGTCCCTCGGTGTCGCAGGCGGGGAGTTCACCGTCTTTGGGTGTGATCTGACCGATGGCTACATCAGGATCAACGCCGACTACACAACCTGAAGGCGGGCCCAGGTCTCCAGTATCTGGGTTTGGTGGTTTGGAAACGCCAGCTGGTGCCACGGAATCTCGTCGGGGGCAAACCACCCCGCTTCGGAGTTCTCATCCAGGTCGAGGGTGATGGTGGTCGACTCGGGGATCAGTTCGAAGTAGGTGTTCAGGGTGTCGAACTCGACACCGGCCATCTCGTACTCGTCGAGAGCCATGGCGATCATCGAACCAGCGGTCGACCTGATGCCCGTCTCCTCGAAGAGTTCGCGTACGGCCGCGTCTGCGGGCAGCTCGGCGCCGTCACAGAATCCACCAGGGATGTCCCAGTGGCCGAGGTATGGATCGATAGCCCTGCAGAGGAGAAGGATCCGACCGTTGTCCACCACCAGCCCACCCGCTGTCGGCCGAGCGTTCCTGAAGTGGGGGGCAAGACATGCCGGGCACGTACCCGGAACCTCGAGATCGACGTGTTCACCACACATGGGGCAGTGGGGTAGTCGGTTCATCAGCGGCCCGAAATCAGGTCGACAACCGGTGCGAAGTCGTCGAGGGATTCGAGTCCGACGGTCACATAACTGATTCCCCATCGTTCGCGCCGGGCGATCAGATCGTCGGCGATCTGTTCTGCTGTGCCGACGAGGGCGAACGGTGTCCCGAGGGCTTCGTCGACCGTCAGCCCGAAGGTCGGGCCCAGGGCCGCAGCGGTTCCCTCCCTGTCGTCGGTGATGACAGCGAGGTGGATACGTACCTGAACCTCCAGGTCTCCCCAGCGGTCACTTGCGCCCTCCTTGACCCATGCGATCTTCTGATCTGCTCGTTCGGGAACCGCGTCGACGCCCAAGTCAGGGCTGAAGACCCCTGGGTTGAGGTTGAAGTTGATACCGACGATGTCTGCATGGCGTCCGGCCAAGCGCAACATTCGCGGGCCGCCGCCGCCGATGAGAATTGGTGGACCACCGGGCTGTACCGGTTGTGGAGATCCGGTGAGATCCGTGATCGTGTAGTGGTCTCCTTCGAAGTTCACGGGGTCGGAGCCAAATAGGCCGCGGCAGATTTCGAGTGATTCGAGCATGCGTTCGATTCGTACTCCGGGCCTGTCGAGGGTGAGACCTGTGCCCTCGTAGTCAGCGGTCATCCACCCCGCCCCGAGACCGAACTCGATCCTTCCCTCCGACAGCAGGTCGAGTGTGGCGACCTCCTTGGCGAGCATGGCCGGATGGCGGAAGTCGTTGCAGAACACAACCGTGCCCAGGCGCAGGTGGCTGGTTGCCGCGGCGGCCGTGGCCAGGGCAGGTCCGATCGCCAGGTGATCGTCGAAGTGGTCGGCCATCGTCAGGGTCGAGTAGCCCAGGTCTTCGACCTTGCGAGCAATTTCGGTCCATTCGGAGAGTGAGGTTGCCCTGCTGGCCTGAATCCCAAATCGAAACGGGTGGTTGTCTGTCACCCAGGCGACGATAGTGCCGCCACTGCCGTTGTGACCTTGAGGTACCACAAACAGGATTGGGCGATAGCCCCTGACACCGCGCAGCGCACCCACCCGCCGGCCTCTACGACAATGCGACTTCCGCGGCGTGGATCAGGTCGTGGGTGGCCAGGTCTATCGGCTCGATCAACTCGGGCACCAGCGCCTCGGCAAGGTCTCCAGGTGCCACCGTCGTGGTAACGACCCCTGGTTCGAATCGGCGCCAATGGGCATCGATCTGGTCGAGCACCTTCCTCATCGCCACATTTTCGGACAACACATAGACGCTGAGCTTCTCGAAGCCGACAGCGGCAGCCGACGCCGCGACCGCTCCACCCAGCAGGTAGCCGAGGCCGGCACCGCGCTGGCCCTCGTCGACTGCCAGTGCCAACTCGACGGTGCTCTCGTGGCGTTGATCGATGACGTAGCGGCCCTCGCCCCAGGTCGTCGTCGGGTTGTCGGGGTCTACCGCCACCCAGACGAACTGGTGCACGAAATCGATGTTGAGCAACCTTTCGACGACTCGCGGCGTTGGCCGGGCGCGTGAGAAGAAGCGGTTCAGTATCGTCTCGGCCGACGCGGTGGCGAGTTTCTGGATGTAGTCGGGCCTGTCGATCGGCAGCATCGGCCGCAACATCGTGCTGCGACCCATCCGTGTTGTGGCCACAATTGGAACGACCTGCTCTGCCAATCGGCGAGCAGCGGTCGAGCCGATCATCTCGGCGAGAGTGTGATCTTCCAGTAGTTCTGCAAATGTCTCGGCATCTCCGCGAAGGGCGGTGACCTGCCCCAGGGCGATGACGTCGTGACGGTGGACGTTTCGGCTCAGCAGACCGATCTCTCCTACGAGTGCGTACGGCCCGACCCGCGCGATCTCGGGACCGTCGACGCCAAGTGGGTGATGAACGCCCGAAACGGTCTGGCGTTCGACGATTCGGCATTGTCCGTCGACGATGATGAGGAATTCGTCACCGGGCGATGCCGCTGCCATCATCACCTCGCCGGGTTTGTACTCGATCTCGACGAGTGATCGTGCCGCGTCGAGATCCAGCGTGTGTCTGTACCACTCGGGTGGCGAGGCCTTCTCACCCATATCATCAGGCTACTGAACTCGGCGGTCTCACCCTCTGGCTAGTCTCGGACGGACATGGCTTCTCCAGCGCCCATCCTCGACGGACTCAATCCAGCCCAGTACGACGCCGTACTTCACGAGCAGGGCCCGCTGCTCGTCGTCGCGGGCGCCGGTTCGGGCAAGACGCGCGTTCTCACCCATCGAATCGCCCACCTCATAGAGCAGGGAGCTTCACCCTTCGAGATCCTCGCGATCACTTTCACGAACAAGGCCGCAGACGAGATGCGGTCGCGTATCGGAGGTCTCGTCGGACCTGTGGCCGAGAAGATGTGGGTTTCGACGTTCCACAGCGCGTGTGTGCGGATCTTGCGGCGAGATGCGTCGGTTCTCGGCTATCCGTCGTCGTTCAGCATCTACGATCAATCCGACGCGGTTCGGCTCACCGGCTACGTGTTGCGCGATCTTGGCATCGATCCAAAGAAGTTCCCACCACGCACGGTTCACGGCCACATATCGACGGCCAAGAACGAACTGATCAGCGCCGAGCAGTACCGCGATTGCGCCGCCACCATCTTCGAGCGCAAGATCGGCGACGTCTACGTCGACTATCAGGGCAGGCTGCTGAAGGCCGGCGCCATGGACTTCGACGATCTGTTGACGGTCACGGTCGAACTGTTCGTGGCTGCACCCGATGTCTTGAACCACTACCAGCAGCGGTTCGGGCACGTCATGGTCGACGAGTACCAGGACACCAACAAGGCCCAGAACGAGATCGTGCTCATGCTGGCCGCTGCCCACAAGAACATCTGTGTGGTGGGCGACAGTGACCAGTCGATCTACCGGTTTCGCGGCGCAGATATTCGCAACATTCTCGAGTTCGAGCACGCGTTCCCCGACTCGACCGTCATCGTTCTCGACCAGAACTATCGATCGACACAGACCATTCTCGATGCGGCGAACGCTGTCATCGCAAAAAACGCCAGCCGCAAACCCAAGGATCTCTGGACCGACAAGAACAGCGGAGACAGGATCGTCCGGTTCCAGGGCGACGACGAGTCGGACGAGGCCGCGTGGGTGGCCGGCGAGATCACTCGCCTGCACAGTCATGGCGACATTCGATGGAGCGATGTTGCCGTCTTCTTTCGCACCAACGCCCAGAGCCGTGTGCTCGAGGAACATCTGGTCAAGCTCGGCATTCCCTACAAGGTCGTTGGCGGAACCCGGTTCTATGACCGTCGCGAGGTCAAGGATGCTCTCGCCTATCTGCGTGCGGTGGCCAACCCTGCCGACGAGGTGTCGCTGAAGCGCATTGTCAACACACCCAAGAGGGGTGTTGGCGACTCGAGTATTGCCAAGGTCGATGCCTGGGCGACTACAAACGGTGTCACCTTTCTCGACGCACTTCGCGACTGGGAAAAGGCCGGCGTTTCCGGGAGGGCGGCCAAAGGTATCGTCACGTTCATCGAGATGATCGATTCGCTCACCGAGATGGTCGAGGAGGGCCCTTCGGCCATCCTCGAGTCGGCGCTCGAGCGCTCGGGTTACCTCGACGAGCTCAGAGCGGAGCGGTCGATCGAGGCCGAAGGCCGTCTCGAGAACCTGGCCGAATTGCTCGGCAGCGCCTACGAACACGAGGACATCGCCGAATTCCTCGAACAGGTCTCGTTGGTTGCCGACACCGACGATCTCGACGGCGACGAGTCGCAGGTAATCATCATGACGCTGCACTCCGCGAAGGGGCTCGAGTTCCCGACCGTGTTCATCATGGGGCTCGAGGACGGCGTCTTCCCCCACCTGAGATCACTGGGCGAACCCGACGAGCTCGAGGAGGAGCGCAGGCTCTGCTACGTCGGCATCACCCGGGGTCAGGAACGCCTCTACATGACCAATGCCTGGAGCCGAACCATGTATGGCTCGACCCAGTACAACCCTCCAAGCCGATTCATAGACGAGATTCCCGCAGAGCTCATCGACGACCGATCTTCGGGCCCTCGAAGGCGAGGTGGCCGCCCCTCGTTGAGGGCTCTCGACGGGCTCGACGACGACCCAGACTTCTCTGCTCCGATCGGTTCGGGCCGGCGGCTGTCTCTGTCCGACCGTCAGGAAGGCCGAAGGGCTCAACGTCGCGAACAGGCGAAGGAGCGGGTCGTCGAACGAGCCATACAAGCCGGTGCCGACACCGGTCAAACCTCGGGTCCCTCGCTCAAGCCCGGCGACGATGTGCGTCACACGAAGTACGGCGAAGGTGTGGTGCTCGACGTCATCGGCACAGGCGAGAACGCCGAGGTCGTCGCTCGCTTCTCCGACGTGGGCGAGAAGCGCCTGTTGCTCGGGTGGGCCCCGCTCGAGAAGATCTGAGCTCGTCGGGTGGTTCGTTGAGGCAGGTTCGGCAGCCTCGACCACGGTCTCTGCGAGGTCGATAGAGGCGCCGAACTCGTCGCACATTCGACCGGAGGTGAACCGTCAGTTCCGCTCGGAGAGCTCGGGTTGATCTGCTGGCCTCGCGACCCGCCTAGTATGGCCTTGCTGTTGGCGCGATCGGTGTGCGCCGGAATCGACCTGGAGTGGCCGAGTGGATCTCTTCGAATATCAAGGCAAGCAGTTCTTCGCGACCTATGGCATGCCCATTTCGCCTGGCGAGGTGGCATTCACGGTCGACGAGGCCGTGGGCGCGGCCGAGCGCATAGGGACGCCCGTAATGGTCAAGGCCCAGGTGCACACCGGTGGGCGAGGTAAGGCGGGCGGCGTCAAATTCGCCGCAACCGTCGACGATGTCCGCGAACACGCTGGCAACATCCTGGGCCTCGACATCAGGGGCCACATCGTCAAACGTGTGTGGATCGAGAAGGCCTCCGACATCGCCGAGGAGTACTACGCCAGCTTCACACTCGATCGTTCCGCCAAGAAACACCTGGGCATGTTGTCGGCCGAGGGTGGTGTCGAGATCGAGGCTGTTGCCGAGCAGAATCCCGATGCCATCGCCAAGATCTGGGTCGACCCCGTCGATGGGCTGACCGAAGAGGCCGCAAGGGCGTGGGTCGAGGCAGCGAACCTCAATCCCGACGCCACCGAGGGGGCCATCGACATCCTGGTCAAGCTCTACCGAGCCTACGTCGAGGGCGATGCCGATCTGTGCGAGATCAACCCCCTCATCTTCACACCCGACAAACGTGTACATGTCCTCGATGCGAAGGTCACCCTCGACGGCAACTCCGAGTTCCGTCACAACGACTACGCACAGTTCGACGAGACACAACCCCGCGACGAACGTGAATCCGCGGCCCACGAGAAGGGCCTCCAGTACGTGGGGCTCGAGGGATCGGTTGGGGTCATCGCCAACGGTGCCGGTCTGGCAATGAGCACGGTCGACGTCGTCAATCAGGTCGGCGGTGCAGCGGCCAACTTCCTCGACATCGGTGGCGGAGCAAATGCCGATGTCATGGCCGGAGCGCTCGAGGTCATAAACAACGACCCCGACGTCAAGGCGATCTTCATCAATATCTTCGGCGGCATCACCCGGGGTGAAGAGGTTGCCAATGGCATCGTCGAGGCCATGGACCGGGTTCAGATCGAGGCTCCTATCGTGATCCGTCTCGATGGAACCAACGCTGACGAGGGTCGTGCGATCCTGCAGCCCCACTTGAGCAACGCCCTGCAGATGGAAGACACGATGCTGGACGCGGCCCGCCGGGCTGTCGAGCTGGCGAGCTGAGGAGAGACGACCAATGAGCATCTTCGTCGACGAGAACACCAAGGTCGTCTACCAGGGCCTCACCGGTTCCCAAGGCCGCTACTACGGCATGTTGAACCGCGAATACGGCACCCAGGTCGTGGCGGGCACCAACCCGAAGAAGGCCGGCTCCGATGTGGACGGTATCCCGATCTACGCGTCGGTTGCCGACGCGGTCGCCGAGACCGGCGCCACGGCAAGCTGCATCTTCATACCGGCCCCCGGCGTGAGGGGCGCCATCATGGAGGCCGCCGAAGGCGGTGTCGAGTTCATAGTGGCCATCACCGAGGGTGTTCCCGCCCACGATGAGGCCTGGTTCTTCAACAAGCTCCGGCGCGACTTTCCGAACGTTCAGCTCCTGGGTCCGAACTGCCCTGGCATCATCAGCCCTGGGAAGTGCAACATCGGCATCACCGCCGGCCACATCGCCAAATCCGGTGGTCCGGTTGGCATCGTCAGCCGATCGGGAACTCTCACCTACCAGGCCTTGTACGAGCTGAAACAAAAGGACATCGGCGTCACCACTTGTGTCGGCATCGGTGGCGACCCGGTTCCGGGCACCTCGTTCATCGATTGCCTACGTGCCTTCGAAGCCGACCCCGAGACCAAGGCTGTGATGATGATCGGCGAGATCGGCGGATCGGCCGAAGAAGAAGCAGCCGAGTTCATCAAGCACCACATGTCGAAGCCGGTCTCCTCCTACATCGCTGGTGTGACCGCTCCCCCTGGCAAGAAGATGGGCCACGCCGGCGCCATCGTCTCGGGCGGGAAGGGAACCGCACAGGCCAAGATGGACGCTCTGGGAGATGCCGGTGTGAAGGTCGGTCTGAACCCGACCGAGGCCGGCGACCTGATGGCGGAGATCGTCGCTTCTCTCTGAGTTTGTGACGAGCGGCTCATCGCGACCGACGGATTGCTCCAATTCGTGTTCGCCAGAACTCTGGTCAGTTCCCCTTCTGCTTGAGGACGGAACCGACGACGATCGCGGCCGCCGACAGCCACGCCAACGTGAGTCCGAATTTGGAATTGGATGCGAACTGCAATGCGAAGGTGGGCACGAAGGCGATGATTCCGAGTTCCATCACGACTTGATCCATAGTGAATCCCATGATGTCCTCAGGCAGTTTCACGTTGCCGAAGGTTGTGGCTGCGGTGAGTCCGGCGACTGCCAGGCCAACCAGGAGCACGATGATGCCGAGGAGCCCAAATGCGTCGGTCTCCAGACCGTTGGCGCCATAGGGGCCGCCGCCGACCCAGTCGATGAACGTCGAGACGAAGAGAAGTACGCCACCGGCCATCATGGTGATTGCGCTCGGTTTCAGGTTCATTTTGAGCCCCTTTGGGTTGACAGGTCACCCGAACGCTACTCCAACCGCGGGCAGCGGCCCAGCGGAGCCGGTTTTGGGCTCACTGCGACTCCCAGCGTGAGCATTCGCTGAAACCGTGTGCGCCGCTCGCATGCACAGCGCCTATGTTCATGGAGTAGGTGCTACTCGGGAGCTTTTGATGCGTGCACTACTTTCGGTCTTTGACAAGACCGGCATAGTCGACCTGGCGAAGAGCCTGTCCGAACTCGGTTGTGAGCTCGTCAG
>JAAETH010000851.1 GCA_024228575.1 Actinomycetes bacterium | reverse complement strand
TGTGGCGACGGTCATCAAGGCGATGAGCACCCCGAGGCCGAGGGGAAAGCGGAGCAGGAGCCAGAGGCCAGTCCGGTAGGTGTGGGGATCGAGAGTCATGGTCTTGACCCGATTCCAGACCGAACCTTCGGCCGCCACCGCATGAGCGGGATCCTCGAGCCGGGCGTTGGCCATCTCGTTCAGCAGGAACTGCTCCACCCGGGCCAGGGCACGGATGATCACCAGCATGAGGGCCAGCATTGGAACGCCGATCCAGATGATGATCAACGAGACCGACGTCGCCAGTCCAGTGACCATGAATACGAAGTATCCGAGCCCCAGAGGGAAGGCGAGGGCCACATACAGGAGGTGAAGCCAGAAATCGAGTTTCCAGGGCGCTGCGATCATGGTGCCAACTATGAGCCTCCTGGACGCGTGGCGCATCCCTTGCGCTAGGGAATCAACTCCCCCGAGCGGGTGAATTCGACCCAGCAGCCTGGAGTGCTTGCCAGATCGCCTGAGGGCTGAGGGGTAGATCAATGTGTTCGACGCCCCGAGGGTAAAGGGCGTCGATCACGGCATTGTGGACCGACCCAGTAGCGGCGTTGCAACCATTCTCGCCAATCCCTCTTGTGCCCAGCTGGTTGTTCTCGGTCGGTGTCTCGATTGTGACGGCATCGATCGAGCACAGCTCAGAGGCGGCAGGCAACAGGTAGGTGGCGAACGTGGCCGCCAGCGGGTTGGCATCGTGGTCGACGGCGGCGTGTTCGAACAAGGCTTGAGCAATCCCGGCCACCGCTCCCCCATGCTGTTGCCCCTCGACCAATGCCCGTTGGAGCACGGTGCCACAGTCGTCGACGGCAACATGAGCGAGGAGGGCGACGGCGCCAGTCTCGGTGTCGACCTCGACCACGGAGGCGTGGGTGCCGTAGGGATAGGAGCCATCGGGAAGCGACTCGTAGCGGGCTGCCTCCAGGCACCCTTCCGATTGGCTGGCCGCCAGCGCCGACCATGTGACCCTCCGGGTCGGGACTCCGGCCACAGCCAAGCCGGCTTCGAGCCCATAGCCGGCAGCCACGACAACGAGGTCCTCGGGCGAGGCTTCGAGCTCGGCGGCAGCCAGGGGGCGGGCCTGGTCGATGACATCCTGGCAGGCGTTGACCAAGGCTGAAGCCGCAACTTGTGACGATCGGGAGCCCCCGGTGCTCTGGCCGCGGGCCATAGCGTCGGTGTCAGCATCGATGAGCACGACCCGGTTCGGGTCGATACCGAGGCGGTCCGCGACCAACCCGGCCCAGGTGGTGAGATGACCCTGACCATGGGTGGGGCTGGCGCACGAGATCACAACACTGCCATCGGCCCGAACCTCGACCTGGGCCGCGTCGACGGGAGTCCCCCGACCCGACGACT
>JAAETH010000850.1 GCA_024228575.1 Actinomycetes bacterium | reverse complement strand
TGGTGAGAACGATCACCCGCGTCGAAATCGACGGGTCGGTGGTGATGGCACGCGTGGCCTCGACGCCATTCATTTCAGGCATGCGAATGTCCCTGAGTGCGACGTCCGGGTTGACTTGCCGGCACAGGTCGATCCCAGCGAGACCGTCGTCCGCCAGGCCGACGACTTCGATGTCGGGCTCAGTGCCGCAAATAGGAGCGAAACCGTCGCGCATCAGTGCCTGGTCATCGATGATGGCGATGCGAATCATGTCGGTGCCTGTGCCTGTGCCTCTGCCTGCGTGTCATTGGGTTCGGAATGGTGTCGGTTCTGGTGTGCCATGGTCGGAAGCCGTGCTTCGACCTGGTAGCCACCACCCGGTCGGGGCCCCGCAACGAGCTCGCCGCCATACGCCCCTACTCGTTCGCGCATGCCAACGAGTCCGTTTCCCGAGCTGGTCACCGGCGGTTGGGATGCTGCTCCCATCCCGGTGTCAGCGATCGTGAGCTGAAGACAGTCGTCTTGCGTGTAGTCGAGTTCGATCCGGACAGAAACGGACGGTCCGCCATGTCTTCTGGCGTTGGTGAGCGCTTCCTGGACGATCCGAAACGCCGCGAGTTCGATCCCCGCGGGCAGGGGTATGCGATGGCCCGTCACCATCAGCTCGGCTGGCGTGCCTGTCGCGATAGAGCTCGACACAAGCTTGTCGAGATCGTGGAGAGATGGCTGCGGGCTCAGATTCGTCTCGGAAGGTGTTGGCGGCTCACCATCGGTTCGGAGCACCCCGAGCATTCGCCGCATCTCCATCAGCGACTCGCGACCAGTGGTCTCGATGCTCAACAAGAGATCACGGGTTCGTTCGGGTTGAGTCTCGAGGATCTTGCTGGCTGCGGCAGCTTGCACGGCCATCACACCTACGCCGTGGGTGACCACGTCGTGCATCTCTCGAGCAATGCGCAGTCGTTCGGCAGCGACAGCTCGTTGGGCGGCGGCGACCCCGTCGGTCTCGGCACGATCGGCACGGGCCTCAGTGTCGACGAAAATGTCGTGTCGGTTCCGCACGACGGAGCCACCGACGGCCGCCACCACGAGCGAAAGTGCGACGCCGACCGCATCCCCAATACTGAACCCTCCCGCATCTTGAAACACCGAGGAGCTGGCGACGGCAACGAGCGTGAGCCCCGACACCGTGACGGCGATCCACGCTCGGGAACGATGTTCGACGTGCGCAGTGACCGAGTAGATCGCAGTTAGGCCGATCGGGCCCAACAGCGCACCGTAGTCACGCAGGTACGCCAACGAGAGGACGGCAGTTACGAACGTCAGCATGAGAAACGGCATCGAACGTCGCCCGATCAGCGCCAGCGCTCCGACCACGACAAGAGCCGCACCAATAGCATCCGGATCTCGAGCACCGGCGATGTCCTCACCCGTCAGTTCAGCCATCGCCAGCGCCCCGGCAACCACTGCGACACCGAGGTCGATGAGCACCGGCCGCTGTCGAGCCCATCGCTGTAGCCGACGAGCCGCTCCGATCCGCAAAGGTGTCGGCGAGGACATGCCAGAACCCTACTGCCCAGCGTGAAGTGACGGCATCGGCTAATGGTCGCAAGATCGGATCCATCAAATGGATGATCGAACATCGACGGCTACTTCAAGATGAGAGCAAGCACCGCTCCGGTGCTAGATACCTCCCACGATGCGGGCGCTCACGGTACCGCTCATGGTCTGGTTCTCGTCGAGGAAGTCGATCTTCAGGCAGAGGTGGCTGTCGGAGAACGTTATGAACTCAACAGTGCCGGTGGGATCGACTGGATGATTTTCGGCCCCGCCCCCTGAATCGATGATCACAAAGGATTCGTCGTACACAACACCGGGTTCGATCTCTTCGCCATCCATGCCCCGGGCCGCAAAAGTGACCAGGACGTCGCCGGGTGGTGCTTTCAGGGTCGTGCCCATGTCGTTGTCGTCGATCTCGAAGCTGGCCACGTATACCGTGTACTGGTATCCGGCACCGATCGCGAACGCCGCGGCATCGACCAGCTCTCCGTCTGCCAGCGCGACATCCGTATGGCCCAGGTCGGCCGTTGCCGTTCGTGACAGCTCACCGGTAAAGGGCTCGGTCGGACACTCATCCGGCGTGTCACCGCCGCTGTCTTGCTCGGTGGCCTCGGGACCATCTTCAGCGGTGACCGTTTCGTCGGTGGTGCCACCGCTCCCGCACCCCGCTGCCAGACCGAGGAGACTCATCAGAACCACTAGTAGCGTCATCTGCTTCGGCACGCGTCTTCTCCCGGTCGAGTCGTCCAACCCTACTTCCGGCCGGACACGTGTTGTGCCGCCGGCGACGACCATGTGGCGTCGTTCGTCGTCGATCTGGCTCTGATATACAGTGGCGTCCATGGATCGATCACGGTTCGACGCCCTAGCTTCGAGTGGCCCGCCGATCTTCCGATGCCCGACGGTCCTGCACGCTCGTGTGAGCTGATCGGCTCGTCGTTCACGCTCCTATACCTCACTGGGACGAGGCCGTGGCTGCGAAAGAGGTCGACGATCCCTCATTGCGTGCTGACATGAAAGCGTTATCGGGCCAGGAAGCTCGGCACTACAAGAACCAGGCGCGGGTCAACGACATCGTGCGCGATCGGCTCAGCGACCACGCGGCTGCAGCGATGCGTGACCTAGAGAACCAACTCGACGCCGACTACCGCTGATTCAGTGCGAGGAAGTCGCTGGCGTTCAACCTGGCCTACGGTGAAGGCTTCGGGGAACAACACGAGGGCATCCCGGCCGCCCATCGTGGCCGACAGTTCCTGGATGGAGTCGACAACCACGTGGCCGGCCCTGCCGGTGCTCGGGATGAACCGATTGGGGAGTCTCCTGAGGTCACAGCCCCGCTGAGCCTGATCAATCTTCAACTGGCACTGGGGGAGTGGGATGATAAGTCAGGCGACCCGCCAGCATGAACGCATATGCCGCCCTGGAGGAACAGGCGATCTGTTCTTTCAGTCGCCACGGTGCCGGGTGCCCTCGGTACTAGAAGGCCTTGAGGCCCTCGCCTACGAGCAGCGCTCCGATGATGACGAGCACGACCGTCATGACGATGTTGCCGTTGTGGCGCAACCACAAGCGCATCGCGTCAAGCATTGGCTGCGCTCTGTCGCCCAGGGCGAAGTAGATGACGATCGGGACCGCGAGCAGGACCGAGGACAGGATCGCGAACCCGAGTGCGACCAATAGGGCTGATCCCATGCCTAGATCGGCTCTTGCGATGATGGTGCCGGCGCCAACCGCCATGGGAAGGTTCTTGGAGTTGGCGACGGACAGGACCAACCCGGTGAGGAAGGTCTTCCGAAGACTGAAGGCGTCGAGGCCCCGAAGCCATGCCGGGTCCTCGGGCTCCGCGTCACCCTTGGGGCGCGATCGCCACTGCTGGGTTCCAAGCCACAGGATGCCGGCTCCCAACACGAGCAGGATGATGCCCACCACTCGACTGGGATCAGAGTTCTCGCTGAAGTCACGTCCCGACCCGACCGCAACCGCGGCTAGGACGAGACCGGTCTGGGTGACGAACCAGCCGAGCCAGATTGCTACGCCCTTCGCGCCTCCACCTTTTGATCCGAGAAGGGCGATGATCGCGATCATCGGGCCGACAGCGAGGCCGGACGCAACGGCCAGCGGGATCATCTCGCCAAAGGCGTCGAGCACGTCGGTTACCCGTCCTCGCCGGGTATGTGGTTGAGCGGCGCGCCCATGGGTATCAAGGGCTCACGGGCCACGCTCTGCTCGAACTCGTTGAGAATCTGGGCGAAGTGGCGCATCGTCCACGAATGACCGAAGTCTTGGTTGTAGGGCTCGCGCTCCTTGGGGTCGACAAGCAGGTTGATCAGTCTCGGGAAGGCCCGGGGGACAGGTGCGTCCCAGAAGTACTTCTGGTCGACCAGCGCCATCTTGAAGTGGTGCCACTTCACTCCGTAGAGAACATCGCCGTTCCAGAACATGAATCCGTCACGGGCGGACTCCTCACTCGTGCCCTCGAAGAACGCCCGCTGGTCGACACCGTCGATCACTCGGTCGCTGGGCAAGTCGCAGCCGGCCCACCCGACGAGGGTCGTGAAGACGTCGGTGATGTGTACTACTTCGTTGCTTGATCGGCCGGCCGGGACTACCCCTGGGTAGCGGACGATGAACGGGGTCCGCAGAGAAGCCTCCATCCCCGCAAAATACGAGCCCTCCCAGTAGCCACCAGTACCTCGGTCGGTCAGGATGTCCTCGTTGCCGTTGTCGCCGAAGAGGACGACGACCGTGTTGTCGGCCACCCCTTCGGATTCGAGGTGATCCAGTAGTTCGCCGAAGTGGCCATCCAGCTCGAGCAAGCAGTCGGCCCATCGGCCGTTTCCGCTCCGACCGTCGAACTCGGCACTCGGTTCACACGGGGCGTGGAGCAGTGGATGGTTCAGATGGACGAAGAAGGGTTTCTCGGCGCTGACGGCGTCCGATATGAACCGCTTCGAACGGTCGACGATTTCCCTGCCCAACTCGCGCTTCGTCTCGTGGGTGAGGCGCTTCACCTCCCGCGGCGTCTCGTCTTTGCAGGACTCGAGCAAGTACCCGACTCCGTCACGCTCCGGCACGTACCAGGGATCGTGTTCCCACATGACCTCGTCGTAGGTCCCCGGGGGACCGTAGAACTCGTCGAAGCCGTGATCGGTAGGCCATGTCCCAGGTTGGTTCCCGATGTGCCACTTGCCGTACACGGCACTCGTGTAGCCGGCATCGGACAGGATGTCGCCCATCGTCCGCTCCCAGGCGACGATGCCGATCGGGGCGGAATAGGTCACCGAGTGGGTGCCGGATCGGATGGCGTGGCGTCCGGTCATCAGCGCCGACCGGGAGGGAGTGCATTGTGCCTCCGGAGCGAAGTTGGTCAGCCGCATACCCTCCTGGGCGAAGGCGTCGATGCGGGCCGTGGCCGCGCCACGGAGCTCACCGCCGCCGTAACAACCAAGCTCCCCGTATCCGAGGTTGTCTACGAAGTAGAACAGGACGTTCGGAGTGCGATCATTCATCTGTGCCTCCTAGATCTGGCGGCCCCCACTGTTCAGCAATCGCGGCGACAGTAGCATGCCCCTGAGACCGTGATCTGGGCTGGTGGTATGCATGTCGTAGCTGAAGCTCGGTTCCAGATGCCACACAGCATTGATGCCGTCATCGACTCCCATCTTCGGCGTTCCTCATGTCTAGACTCCCCCTCCATGTCGCTTGCCATGGATCAAGAAGAAGTGAGCGATCGGCGAGTGTTGTCTGCGGATCCCATCACCCGCTGGTTGCTCATGGTGGCCGCGCTCGTGGTCGCGATGGTGCTCGTCGGGGGTTTCGTTCGCCTTTCCCGGGCCGGCCTCTCCATCGTCGAGTGGGACGTGGTCACCGGAATTCTGCCGCCCATCGGTGACGCGGCATGGGACCAGTCGTTTGCCGAATACCAACAGACGCCGGAATACCGCCTCGTCAACAACGGTATGAGCCTCGCGGAGTACCAACACATCTTCTACATCGAATGGGCGCACAGACTCATCGCCCGGATCATCGGCCTTATGGTGGCGCTCCCCTTGGTCTGGTTCATCCGCAAGGGGTTCCTGAGTGTGCGGGAATCTCTGCGGTACTGGGGGATTGTGGCCCTGTTCGGGGCCCAGGGGCTCATGGGCTGGCTGATGGTGTCGAGCGGGCTGCGCGACCGGCCAAGCGTGAGCCACTTCCGACTGA
>JAAETH010000849.1 GCA_024228575.1 Actinomycetes bacterium | reverse complement strand
GGGGCCGAAGAGGTCGAGGACGACGCCGGCGATCTGGTCGGAGGAGTCGAGGAACACGCTCACTCCGAACCAGGAGATACACGAGTCGATGCCGATCGGCTCGATATTGATCTGACGCAGTCCGTCATACTCGGCGGGCCAGTCACGGGGCGGTCCGGCGCAGTGGGGAATGGGTCCGGCCGTGATGCGGACGGGGCCCGACTGCGCCAGCGTGGTCAAGGCGCTGAAGTCACCATCAAACCCGGCGAAGGCGGTCACCTCGGATACCCAGGCATCGGGGTCAGCCAGCTCGCTCCGGGTCAGCGTTCTGGTTTCGGCCAGGCCGAGACCGAGGGTGACCTCATCAGCGAGGGGGACGGTGCCAACCCCCACCGTCCCGTGGGCGAAGTCGACCAGGGCCTGTATCGCCCCCAGTTCCTCCTCGCTCGGCAATTCCGGAACAGGTCCCGCCTCGGTCACGGAGAACGGGATACGCAAGCCGCTCAGAGGGTCGCCACTCGCTTCCGCCTCCAGCACCATGGTGTAGTCGCCGGGGGCCAGGCCCTCGGCCCGGACGGCGAACGGGGCCCATGCCTCGGTCCAGTCGTTGGTCTCTACCCCATAGCCACTGGCCCGACGGGTGCCCCAGCGCAGGCTGCCGGAGTAGATGGCGCTGACGGGTGCCCCCGTGTCGTCTTCGATCTGGGCTTCGACAATGGCCTCGAACGGCCGGGCGATTCCCGTCACCTCGACCGATCCCTTCCATGGGTTCACCGGCTGGGTCAGCACCACACCAGGCCCGGTGGCCGGAGGCGACGAGGCTGGATCGAGCGTCAGGTCGATAACAACAATGCCACGATCGCTCAACCCCTCGACCGTCGTTCTCCTCGTGGGCTGGGTCGACCACAGCTGGAGAGAGCCGTCGTGTTGGCGGACGACATAGACCCCGTCGGCCGTCTCGGTCGCCCCTGGCCACACGGAGTCGATGTCACCGAGATCGAGATAGGAACCGGAACCACCACTCATGTACCCATGAATCTGGGGGAGGGCATTGGCCGGCGCCAGCCCCTCGTCCGCTTCCTCCATCGTGAACGGAGCAGTCCCGGTCCCGAAGGTGAGC
>JAAETH010000848.1 GCA_024228575.1 Actinomycetes bacterium | reverse complement strand
GGGGCCGAAGCCACCGGAGCGATCGGTGACGTGATGGACGACCGGGGCTGGCATCTCGATCGACAGCAAGGTGGGCTCCACCTCATGGTCTCGCCCGGACACCTCGCGGTCGCTGACCGCTTCGTCTCCGACCTGACCGACGCTGTCGCCCAGCGAGGCGAAAGCCGCGGGGTGGCGGCGTCGTACGGAGGGGTTGCCGACGAAGGCAGCTAGCCGTGCGAGTCAGCATCCAATCCCGGCAAACGTTTCACTCAACCTTTCGAGGAGAACAAAAGGTGTCCGGCGACGCAAACCGACTGATGACACCCGCCCGATATGTCGCCACAAGTGCCAGGAGCGCGACCGCACTGCTGGCTCTCCTGACGCTGATCTCCGCCGCTTGCGGCGGCTCCACCTCCGAGACGTCCGCCACGACAGCAGCCGAGACGCCTGTGGTCAGTGAGTCTGCCTCGGATGACAGTTCCCCTGCACCCAGCACGGCCCTCGAACCGGTGGAGACCGACGTCGACTACGGCGCCGAGCCCGCCGACGGCTACAGCAGCGAGCCACTGCTCGACGTTTGGGCGGCGGCAACTGCTGACGGGCCACCGGTGCTGATTCTCCTCGACGGGCTTCCGCCCACGCGTCAGAGCACCGCGGGGATGGCCTCGGCTCTGGCTGATCGGGGTTTCGTGGTGCTGAACGCCGATTGGCAGATCGACACGTCTCTCACCACAGGTGTTCACTACCACGGCGCATGCCTGGTTCGATTCGCCCGTGCCAACGCCTTGAGCTATGGCGGCGATCCCACACAAGTTGTGATGGTCGGCTACTCGGCCGGAGGATCGATAGCAGCGCTGCTGGCGCTGAATGGTGATGCGATCAACGGACAGTGCGATCAGGACGAATCTCTGTCGTCGGTTCCCGACGCGATCGTCGGCCTCGCCGGAGGCTACGAGTACATGGCGCTCGACTCCCCCGAGCCCGGATTCGGCGAGGAGGTCTTCGCGGCGGATCCCGAACTGTGGGAGATGATGAACCCCTACGAACACCTCGATGAAGCGGCAGGCTTGAGAGCCCTGCTGATCCATGGCGAAGACGACATGGTCGTGACAGCCGGATCGAGCGAGAGGTTTGCCGCCGCTCTGGAGGAGCGCGATGCAGAGGTCACCGTTCACATTCTGGAGGGCGCAGGCCATGCTCTCTTGGGAGCGAGGCTCGACGAAGTGGTCGACAAGATGGTCGCGTGGCTCTCGACGGCTTGACCACGAGGAATCGCCGCGACCACTCGGTCAATCAGCTGAACCAGCCGTGAGTCGGACTCTGGTCAGGATCGACCGCCAGGGAGTAATCGAGCGTCTGACACAATGCGCAGACATCAGCAGAAGGATTGCCACCTGCACGGCGCGTGCGGGACCGGCGTTCGTCAGCGATCGATCAGCCGCGGTGGCTTCGTCAAGCGGTTGCGATGGCGACGTTCGAGCTGTTGGGCGAAGTCAGCTGGCCGTCGTTGATGTGGTCTTGGAGTTCACGGGCGATGTCGGCAATCATTGCGCTTCGTTCATCGGGGGTCATCGCCTCGATCTTGGCCGCGATCGGCAGGGATGCGAGGTTGCCGGCAATCGCCTCTGTGGCATCGATCGGATCTCGGCAACCGCGCCGGCCATGTCTGGAACGAACTGAAGTCCCTGTTGGCACAGGACCGCGTCGAACGACGCATCTTCGAATGGGAGGTCTTCGGCATCAGCTTGTCGCCACTGGACGGTCGCCCCGGCGACCTTGTGCCGCCGAGCTTCCGCGAGCATTCCTTCGTTGAGGTCTGACGCGACAATCATCCCGGTCTCACCAACCGCCGGCGCCGCCGCCCGAGCGACGACTCCTGTCCCACAGGCCAGGTCGAGTAGACGGCACCCCGGCTGCACGCCGGCTCTCGCGATCAGATCAGCGGCCCACGGCACAAACCACGACGCGACGAACCGCTCGTAGTTCTCGGCCGCGGATCCCGACATTTGCCACGTCTCGCTCGGAGCCATGCGCCATCGTCGCACGGCTCGAAGAGGAAGTCCCGCCGTCGGGATGGAGCATCTCGAGCCAGCCGGTGGAGGGTGCCGACGAAAGACCCTGATGTCGGTGCCGCAGGAGACGAGTCTGGAAGTGCACCGTGGGCCCTGCTCCCGCCCGGCCTGTCGCTTCCGACGGCCACCAGGCCAGAACATGCGAAGGCCACGCTGGTCATCTGCGTCCCACCGAAGACCGTCTCGTCGTCAGGGACCCGCGCCATAGCCGACACGACGGCGTAGACCAACACGTAGAGCGTGATGAACCAGGTGCCCGGTTCCGACGACTCGAGACTGGAGCAGGTTCGAGGGCATGAGTTTGCATGTGGTATTCGGGGCGAGCGGAGGCATCGGCAATGCGGTGGTCAGGGAGCTCGCCAGACGCGATGAGCACGTGCGTGGCGTCAACCGAGGTGGGAAGGCTCTGGTTCCCGTCGGAGTCGAGATGGCCGCCGGTGACGCGTCGAACATCGACGACGTCCGGCGGGTCATGCAGGGCGCCGACGTCGTCTATCAATGCCTCTTCCCCGTCGTGCAGGACGCAATCATCGAGGTCGCTGGCGAGACCGGAGCCAAGGTGGTGGTGGCGAACAATCTGTACGTATACGACCCAACGAAGGGTCCGATGTCAGAAGACGATCCGCACGTGCTCGGAGATCGTGAAAGCGCCAAGTTCTACGAAGCGATGGCCGAGGAGATCATGGCTGCCCATCGGGGCGGGAAGATCAGGGCGACCATCGGGCAGGCGTCAGACATCTACGGTCCCAATGTTCAGCACGGCATTGGCCGCGATCAGGTGTTCGGGCCGCTCGCAGCCGGCAAGCCAGTGAACTTTCTCGGCGACCTTGATGTTGTCCACACCTATACCTACGCCGACGATTGCGCCCGCGCGCTCGTGACGCTCGGGCAACACGAAGAGGCGTTGGGCGAGATATGGAACGTCCCGAGCGCTGAACCGATCACGAGTCGGGCACTCTTCGATCTGATCTTCGACGAACTGGGACAGGAACCGAAGATCCGCGTCGCCAAAGGCCTGCTCCTGAGTGCCTTGGCGTTGGTCAGTGGGGAGATGCGCGGGCTGAAGCGAGAGAAGGTGTGTCAGTTCGTCACGCCATGGCTCGTCGACCACTCCAAGTACGAGCAGGCATCTGGTGTCGACGTAACCCCGCACGAAGAAGCGGTCCGCCAGACGGTCGAATGGTTCAAGCGGCATCCTCAAGCCTGACGCGATATCGGGCAAGTGCGTTCCCCGAACGCGCGATCGTGAGGTGACGTTCGCCGAGGGTGGAGTCGGACCCATCCACCCGGTCCGGAGCCGTTGCCTCGGGTGTCCTCCTCGTCGAGACCTCTACTCCGGGCACCCAAAGGCGACCCGGACAACTTCCTTCATCTCCGATGGGATCCATGGCGTGTCGGCGAACACAGCCCCCGACTCGGTCTTGTCGAACTCCGCCTGAGCGACATGACAGACCGAGGTCACCTCCTCGTCCACAGCCCTCGCCGCCTGCCCCTCCGGCGTCTCCCACCACTGCTCCGGGGGGACCCCCGAGTCGAGCGTGGCGACACGAGCAGCCAGGGCCTGTTCGGCCGCATTCAGTCGGACGAAGAGATCGACGACTATTCGGTGTAGTTCCACGGCGTCGTCAGGCGGATCGAGGGACTGCAGGCCCTCGAGGAATTCGACGCGGGCGTCGAGCCGACGGGACCAGTAGGTCTGAGCGCCTTCCCGGGTGGAGGAATACGCGTCCAACTCGGAATCGAGCCTGTCGATACGCGCGGTGACCACGACGACAAGCGTTTCAGCCTCCGCGCCGTACTCCTGCAGGCTGAGACTCTCTTGGCCACAGGCCCCGAAGACAAACACCAATCCGGCCAGGATCGATAAACGGCGCATCCGCAGCGCTATCGACGTGCGTGCTATCGAGGATCTCGTTCCCACCGTCACGACCTCGGCGTCGCCTGCAGCTTGGCCATCTCGAGCGCGACCCGAACTTTCGATCGCTCCGTGAGCAAGGCGAAGACGAATGTTTTGACCTCTTCCTGGTCGGTGGCCCTCAGCCGGCTTCATTCGGCATCACATGATCCGCGACCGTCGCCGTCAGACCATCCTCGAAACTGGTCGGATCGGACCAGAAGCGGTCGGAGAACTTCGACGCGTCCACATGGAACGGCTGCTCCCACTGGTACAACATCTCCTTCAGCTCGCGAACATCGCTGTTGATCAAGGCGACGAGGGACATCATCCACTTCGGCATCGCCTGGACCTTCAAGGGCCGGTCTGCCTTTTCCGCGAAGAGGGTCAAGATTTCGCGCACCGTTCGGTCGGGAGCATTCGGCACGTTCCAGGCCTGGCCCATGGCGTCGTCGGCATCGGCGACAGACATCAGGGCGCGGGCGATATCGGGCACATAGGTAAAGGAGTGTGGAAGATCGGGATCACCGAATACCTGGGCGCTCTTGCCCGACACGATCCGCCCGAATGCGGGGTCGCCGAGCGCGGCCTGTGTCACACCCGGACCGTAGAAATCGCTGGCACGAACCGACGCCGCCTCGACG
>JAAETH010000847.1 GCA_024228575.1 Actinomycetes bacterium | reverse complement strand
CTGAGGGGTCCGATGTCATCCTGATGAACAGCAACCTGCCGATGTACGGCAGCGCCACCATCTCCGAGGTGGTACAGAAGGCCTTCGACGCGCTCGAGCCTGGCGGTGAGATGCATGTGTGCGGCGAGATGCTCAACGAGGATTGGAACGGCCCTCTCATCCCGGTCATGTGCGGCCTCCATGGGGCCCTCGACGGGTCCACCGCCAAGGCCCACACTCCTTCGGAGTGCATCGGGTACTTCGAGGACGCCGGGTTCCTGGACGTTGCCGTCAGTGACTTCGTACCAGAGATCCTGAAGCACATCAGCGGTACCAAACCATGCTGAGGAGCCATCCAACGGAGATGGCCGCGACGACGAGGTGGACAGGTTGAACGCTGACGAGCTACTCGAATCCTTCCCCCGGGTGCGCATCGATGTCGACAACGCCGCCTTCTATGAAGGCCTACTCGAACACGAGGTCGTCATCAACCGATGCGATGACTGTGGCCACTGGCATCAGCCACCTCGCCCCCTGTGCCCGAAATGCTGGTCATGGTCACTCACACCGACCGAGGTATCGGGCGAGGGAACGGTGGCCCTGGTCACTGTCCTACGCCAGGGCCCCCGGCGGCCGGGGGTCGACTACAGCGAGGGCTACGCAGTGGTTGCGG
>JAAETH010000846.1 GCA_024228575.1 Actinomycetes bacterium | reverse complement strand
TGGCAACTCAAAGACATCCACGGACAAACCGTCGACCAATGGACCAAACCCACACCACCCTGGGCAAACCCTGCGGGCTCGGACACCTCCCAAAACGGTCAACCGCCAAACCCCCGCGGCCCCAACACCGACGCCGCCTAGCAGATCCTCAGTGGTTGCTCACCGAGCGACCGGTCGACCACCCGGCCGGGCCCAGGCGGCATGCGGCCCACGACAACTCCGGGGTGGCTGCCGGTCACGTTGGCGACGATCGTGGCCCCACGACCGGCATCCGCATCGCGGCTTCTCAGACCGCGCGTTGGTGTGGTGGAATGGTTCGCGATGGATACTCCACAAGACCTCCCACCCCAGCAGCCGACGACCCCGCCTGGCTGGTACCCGACCAACCCGGGAATGCAGGGCTACTGGGACGGCACCAGGTGGACCGGTGACACGGCTCCGCTGACAGCCCCTCCGATGGCAGGCACGAGCGACGAGAACACCATGGCGATGTTGTGCCACCTGCTCGCAATCTTCACCGGCTTCCTCGGCCCGTTGATCCTGTTTCTTGTCAAGAAGGACGAGTCGCAATACGTACGACATCACGCGGCCGAATCACTGAATTTCCAGATCAGCCTCATCATCGTCTACATCGTCACGGCCATCCTGTTCCTCGTGATCATCGGGTTCCTCCTGCTACCGGTCGTGATCATCGGGTCGCTCGTCCTCGAGATCATGGCTTCGGTGGCGGCGAACCGTGGCGAGTGGTATCGCTACCCGTTGAACATCCGCTTCGTCAGCTAGTCGTCGCTCAACTCGAGCCGAAGGAACCGTTCAAGCCATGCCCCGATGTCGGCTGTGACCTGGCTGCGGTTGGTCTCGTTCAGCACCTCGTGCCTAGCGTCCGGGTAGTAGTGGGCGGTTACCGAACGCCCCGACGCTTCGAGTTCTTGTTCCAGAGCGTGTACCTGCACGCCGTTGCCCGACACCGGATCCATCTCGCCGGTCACCAACAGGACCGGTAGGTCGGGCCTGATCCCTGATATGGCGTCTCCGGTCATCGAGTCGCGGGCCGCGCCGAGCATCGCCGCCACATAGGCGGTCGTCAGCGGGTTGTCATCACCACACATCGGGTCGGCGATGTAGGCGTCGACTTCGGACTCGTCGCAGCTGAGCCAGTCGAAGGGTGTGCGGGCCGGCTCGAACCGTTGGTTGAAAGTCCCGAGCATGTCGAGCGGCTCGTCGCCCATTCCCGCAGCGACAGCGGCATCGAGGCCCGCGGTCAACTCGACCAATCCTTCGGCCGGTGGCCCTGGACAACCCGACAGCACATACCCCGCCAGCGCGGCCGAACCACGCACGACGTATGCCTGGGCAAAGATCGATCCCATCGAGTGGCCGAACAAGACCACGGGTTTGTCCCCGACCGACGACCGGGCTACCTCGATCAGCTGGTCCATATCGTCGAGGACACCGTCGAGGCCGCGCGGACCCAACTTCCCAGTACCGGTGGATTTCGAGGAATGGCCGTGACCGCGATGGTCGAGAGCCAGCACCATCCAGCCATCGCGGTTGAGCGACTCGGCGAAGCGGGCGTAACGACCCGAGTGTTCCGAGGCACCGTGGGCGATGACAAACGCACCTCTCGGGGCGAAGTCCGGAGTCCAGGTCCGGTAGAAGATCTCGACACCGTCGGTATCGGTGAACCATGCCTGTTTCATGGCGTACCTCCGTTCCGATTCCGACAGTACCCCTCCGACACCGATGTACGCTCCGCTCTGAAGGGGACGTGTCGTGGCGCAGAGAGATTCCAACGATTGGATACGCGAAGGCATGGCCATGTGGCGTGGGCTAGTACCCAACATCGCAGAACCGATGGCCGCCGGCATGATCCAGATGGCCGACGTGTTCGGAATTGCTCCCGCCAACGTATTCAACGAACTCGTTCGTTCGGCACGGTCAGAGCTGAGCGGCAGACCCATCGAGGTCGATGTCGGAACGACCCGGGTCGCTCTTGTGCTGGACGACATCGTTGCCCAGACACACTCGCTCGGGCCGGCGGTCGGTCAGTTTGGTGATGTCGAGTTGACGGCTCACTCTGCGCGCTACCACGACGTCGACATCGAGCGGGCGACCATCCGGTTGCGCAACGTGCACCTGAGGCCGGGGACTCCCATGGAACTGGTCGCCGCTCCGATCGAGCTGACCGCACACCTGAGCCAGGACAGTGTCAACGATCTGCTGACACGGCGAGAACTCGGCGTCGTTTTGGAGATCGTCGATGGGGTTCCTCGGATCAGGTCGCTGAGCCGTCCCGCAATGGGCTATCTCGAGGTCGATCTGGTGCCGGCGATCGACCACCTCACCATCGCAGCGACCGCCGCAGCAAACGACCGCTGGCGTCTCGAGAAGGTCGCACGTCGCCTGCCCTCGGTGCGGTTCGACCTTCCGTCCGAACTGCACGGCGTCATCACCAAGGTCGAGACCACCGACGACCAGCTCGTCCTATCGGGCCACTTCCCCCAGTTGCGGGAGAAGGTCAGCCGCGAACAGATCGATCAGGTGATGCGCCGGGTGCAGAACTTCACCGGAGACCTGCTGCGCCTCCCCCGCATCTAGGGGCTAGCGGCGAGCGATCATCTCGATCTCGACCGAGGCACCCAGCGGCAGGGCCGCCACACCGATGGTGGTTCGTGCGGGGAACGGCTCGGTGAAACGTGTGGCGTACGCCTCGTTCATGACTGCGAAGTCGTCCATATCGGTGAGATAGACATTGACCTTCACGACGTCGTCGGGGCCGAGCCCCGCCCCTTCGAGCACCGCTAGCAGGTTGTCGAAGCAGCGGTGGGTCTGGGCGTCGACGCCACCCTCGACCAGCTTGCCCGTCGAAGGATCGAGCGGGGTCTGGCCCGAGCAGAAGACGACTCCGTCGGAATCGATCGCGTGGCTGTAGGGCCCTACGGCCACCGCACCAGGAGCTGAAACAGGTTTGCGAGTCAAGATGCGACCGCCTCCAATCGAGCCGGGATGTGTTTGTGCCAGGGGGTGCCGGCGATGGGATCCCTCCAGTCTGTGGTGGTGAGCTCGTTCGGCGCAACCCCGGTGATCTCGGGATCACCTCCGGCCGGTGAATACGAGAGCCCCAGTCCGTTGGGCAGGGCGACGAACCCAGGCAACATGGTGTCGTTCACCTCGGCGACGGCCACGGCCGTGCCGCCAGGCGTCGTGATGCGGATGCGATCGCCCGCCTCAACTCCGACCGCCGCTGCATCGTCTGGGTGCAGGCGCAGGGCTCCTTCGGCGTCGCGCTTTCGCCAGGCCGGATCGCGCACGATCGTATTGGCGGTGAACGAGCGTCGTTCGCCGGCGGCGAGGATGAACGGGAAGTCGTCGCTGCGATGGTCTATCGGGGTGCCGGACAGGTCGGCGACCGCTTCGAGCATCTCGGGAATGGCCAGATTGATCTTGTTGTCCGGTGTACCCAGAAGATCCCAGCTATCACCGTGATCGTGATGTGTGAACCCAACCCCGTCCGGGCTCGAGATCATGGCCTCGAACAAGGCCCAACCCAGATCGGGCCCCTCTCCCTCATGCCCGGCAGCCCGCACCTGATCGGGATAGGCCATAGCCGCCTGCTGGGCCGAGAACCACAGCGCCGCCGCCGGTTCCATGCCAGGAGGCAGTGTTGGGCCGAGTGTCTCGTAGAGGACAACTGCTCCAACACCTGCGATCTTGCGGTCTCCCATCGCGGCGGCCATAAAGGCCTCGCCGAACTCAGAACGCCCAGCCCGCGCCGCCTCGCGCAGTGGTTCGAGCACATCCTCGCCGACCACTCCGAGAGCCTTGACGATGCGAGTGTGAATCTCGGCCTCCGGCAGTGTGCCAGGCAATGGTTCGAGGATAGGAGCCCGCAGGTGCACCCGGTTCTCGGGGAAACCAGCCGCGAAGAACGTCGTCTCGACCTTCTCGTACTGCGACGAGGCGGGAAGCACATAATCGGCCTCGAGAGCGGTCTCGGTCATGAACACGTCGATGACAACCGAGAAGTCCATCGCTCTCATCGCAGAGCGGAACTTCTGTGACTCCGCCAGAGAATGAACCGGATTGGCGCTCTCGATCAGCATGGCCCTGGTCCGCTCTGGATGATCCGAGAGGATGCCATCGGCGATGTCGTTGCACGCGATGAGGCCCGAGATGATCGCCCCTCCGCCGACCGGATCGACCGGTTCGTTCCCTGCCGCCGAGTAGTTGAAGAGGCTTCCCAACGCCGTATGGGCGGTCATCCCGCCAGGCACACCGTAGGAACCCAGAAGCACCCACATGACCCGCTGGAGATACGAAACAACCGTCGAATTGGGAGCCATCTCGATGCCCAGGTCCTCGTACACGGCCACACTTGTCGCCGACGCCATGCGACGGGCGACGGCTCGGATCTGGTCCTCGTCGACACCACAACGTTCGGCGTACTCACGGATGGGCACGTCGGCGAACACCGAGGTGACGTCGTCGACCCCGTTCACATTGTCGGCGAGCCACGAGTCGGCCGTCAGGCCTTCTTCGACGAGTACCGCTATCAGAGCACTGATGAGGAAGGCGTCGGTACCAGGCTCGAGTTGGAGGAAGTGGTCCGCGAGGTCGGCCGACTCGGTCCGGCGAGGATCGATGACGACCATCGAACGTTTGGGGTCTGCAGAGATCTCCTTCAACACCCTGCGGGCCTGATCAAATCCGTGCGAGTGCCACGGGTTCTTCCCGAGAAACACCGACACCTCGGCCTCGGCGAACTCGCCATGGGTGTGGGCGGCGAACATCCTCCCTTCGACCCAGACTTCTCCCGTCTTCTCCTGGGCCAACGCGTTCGATCGCCGCTTGATGCCGAGCGCCCTGCTGGTGGCCGCACCGTAGGCACCACAAAGGTGGTTGCCCTGCCCTCCACCTCCGTAGTACATGACCTTGTCGTTGCCGTGCTCGCCGCCCACCCGCTCGAAGCCCGCGACCACCTCTTCTATCGCGGTGTCCCAGTCGACCTCGATGTAGCTGCCGTCCTCGAGACGTTTCATCGGTGACGTCAGACGACCCTGAGCGTTCTGATAGTGGTTGATCCGCAACCCCTTCTCGCACGTGTAGCCGGCCGACGACACATGGGCCTTGTTGCCCCTCACCCGCGTGATCTCACGGCCGTCGAGCCGGACCTCGAGACCACAGTTGGCGCTACACAACACGCACGCCGTCTTGTGCCACTCGTTCGGATCGCTCATCGATGTCTCCCCAATCGAATCCGCCAATACAACTTGGGGACCAAAGGTAGTGCGCGACGCGACATGGCCATGAGTTGCAGGAGACCCGAGGATCGCTCGACACCATTTCTCTTCGCTGTAGATCGATCGCGTCGCCAGGTCGCCAGGGATCGGCCCGCTCGGCGCCTTGGTCGACGACCCACCCCTCCACCCACACCCCGACGGAGGAACGGGTATCTCAGTGACTAGGGTCCGGTCTCAAGCATCGGGAAGGCCGACATGAACGCGATCGCAGGACTCATCGGCGGGATCATCAAGGGGATCGTCGCGCTCGTGATGGCGATCATCAGGTTGCTTCTCGGGCTGGCCGGTTTCGTGCTGGAGCTCGTTGGAAGGGTCGTCGCTGCCGTCATCGGTCTGGTGTTGATCATCGTCGGCCTTGTGCTGACCCTGACTGGCATCGGAGCGATCATCGGCATCCCGCTCGGCATCGTCGGCTCGTTCATCTTGTTCAAGGCGATCCTGCCCTGAACATACTCAGCCGGTGAGGTCGGTGTGGTCGAGGTAGATCCTCGTTCCATAGAGCAAGAAATCGAACCCCAGCAATCCCAGCTCGCTCTGCGATGCAGACGTACGCCGCATCGCCTGCGCCGAGACGTGGCGCCATTGGGCCGGAAACGTCGACTGGATCCCAACAGCGAGACAGCTACGAGCGCCACACCAAGCCGAGGTGTCACCGTCAGGGGCTGCTCCAGCGACCTCTCACGGTGACACCTCGGAAATTGGTTGGGTTCGGCTCGCGTCCGCGAGCGTTACGGACTACAACGGTTGAGATGAGCATCCTGGTTCAATCCCCCACCGACAACGAACGCTGGGTGGACGAATTCCGACGCCTGCTGCCCGACCACGACGTCGAGTGCTGGCCAGACGTCGCCGTACCGGCAGCGGTCGAGTACCTCGTGATGTGGCGACACGATCCCTCCGACATGGCTCGCTACACGAACCTTCGAGCCATCCTGTCGCTCGGGGCGGGCGTAGAGCAGTTCCTGGGTACAGATCTGCCAGACGTGCCCATAGTGAGGTTGGCCGATCCGGCGATGGCCGACGAGATGGCGGTTTATGCCGTGAGCTGGGTCACCCATTTCCAGCGCCACCACGACGTCTACCTGGCCGACCAGGCGAAGACCATCTGGAAGGAACTGCCCTACACACCAGCCGCCGAGTACACGATCGGCATTCTCGGGCACGGCACTATCGGGAGGTGTGTGGGGCAGGCCTTCGCCGGGTTGGGTTATCCGATAGCCGCTTGGTCACGCACAGGCGGCGATGAGCCCGGCATCGAGCACTATGTGGGCTCCGAACAGATCGGTGCCTTTCTCGCAGCCTGCGATGCGGTCATCAACGTGTTGCCGAACACACCCGACACAGCAGGGCTGATGAACTCCGACCGGTTCGCCTCGATGCAACCACATGCCGTGTTCGTGAACATCGGCAGAGGTTCAACCGTCGTCGAAGACGATCTGGCAGCCGCTCTCTACGCAGGTCGCCCGGCCGCTGCGGTCCTCGACGTCACATCGATCGAGCCTCTGCCACCCGAGTCACCTCTGTGGAAACACCCGAACATACGAATCACACCCCACAGTTCGGGCCCAACCCGCCTCGGGACGGCCGCTCGCCTCATAGCGGCGAACATCGACCGACTCGACCGCGGCGAACAACCATTTCCGATCCTCGACCGTTCGAACGGGTATTGATCAACAACGAGAGTGTTTGGGCGCTGACCAGCGACCCGATCCACCTCGGACACCGACGGGAGCCATCGCTTGGCGCAATGCCCCAAAGTCGGGCTTCGTTCTACGACGAGGCGAGTTCGACCTCTTGGAGTCGGCCGGTCACTACGTCGTAGACGAACCCGCGGATGTGGTCCTTGTGAGGGATGAACGGGCTGAGCTGAAGGCGCCTGATCGACTGGCGGACATCGTCGTAGGGGCTCTCGAAGGATTCGAATGTCCATGCTGGACGTACCCCGGTGGTCTCCTCGAGTTCGCGCCGCAGCCCCATCGCGTCGAGCTTCTCGAGGCCGCAGTTGGTGTGGTGCAGGAGTACGACCTCACGGGTTCCCATGGCTCGCTGTGAGAGGAACACCGACCGAACGACGTCGTCGGTGATGACCCCGCCAGCATTGCGAATCACGTGGGCCTGGCCATGTTGGAGGCCCAGGATCTGGAAGATGTCCATCCTCGAGTCCATGCACGCTACGACCGCAATCTGCAGGGTCGGACGGACTTGGAGGTCGCTGTTGTGGAAGAGCTCGGCGTAAGCCCCGTTCGACTCGATGAGCCTGTCGGTGTGGGGGCGGAAGTCATCCACCGTCGAGTCTTCGCTACCCATCGAGGAGAATCTACCGCCGGCGCGGCCATCGCGACCCTTTCGCGGCCACCGGACCCTCCCACGAGCCCTACCGGTCACAATTCCCTCCCACGAGCCCTACCGGTCTCGTGTGCCCACATGGCGATTTCGACGCGGTTGCGGGCACCGATCTTCATCATCAAGCTCGCCAGGTGTGTCTTGACCGTACTCAAGGAGATGAACAGCTCGTCGGCGATCTCGGCGTTCGTTCGGCCTCGAGCCACCGTCACGAGGACCTCCTCCTCGCGGTCGGTCAACGGCTCGAGGGGCTGGGGCAGATCCCGCGGGGCCGGAACCGACGTCAGGTGTTCGAGTAGACGCACCGTCACGCTTGGGGCGATCAAGGCATCACCGTTCGCAGCCGCCTCTATTGCCTGAACCAACAGCTCGGCACCCGCATCCTTCAGCAGGAACCCCTTCGCCCCAGCCTTGAGCGCCCCGTGCACGTACTCGTCGAGGTCGAATGTGGTGATGACCACCACCGGAACCGGGTCCTCGACCTCTGGCCCTGCCAGGATCCTGGTCGCCTCGATGCCATCCATCTCGGGCATCCGGATGTCGAACAGACAGACATCGGGTCGCAGCTCACGAGCCATCTCGACCGCCTCTCGCCCGTTGGTCGCCTCCCCGACGACCTCGTATCCCTTGGCCTCGAGGATCATGCGGAATCCCATCCGCACCAGTTCCTGATCGTCCGCCAGCAACACCCTCACAGGATGCCTCCCGTCCTCGGAATCGTCGCCCGGTTCACCCATCCGCGGACCTCGCCCGGGCCCGATTCGAGTGTGCCACCCAGGGTCGCCACCCGCTCCCCTATCCCCACCAACCCGAACCCCGAAGCGCTCGCTGGAACAACACCGACCGGATCGCCGTCGTCGATCACCACAAGAACGACGTCATCGTCCCGATTCTCGAGCTGGACCGATATGTGGGTCGCGTGAGCAGCGTGACGCCGGGCATTCGTAACACTCTCCTGCGCTATTCGAAACAGCGACGCCCCAACCACCGAACCAACATCGTCGAACGACCCACGGATCTCCACCCCAACCGAGGGCTGGCCGGAGGTGTTTCCCAGGGCCTCGATGTCGGCGATGCCGGCCTGGGGAACGAGGCCCGCATCGCCGGAGGTCTGGCGCAGGATCCCGACCATTCGCCGCATGTCGGCCAGTGTTCGACTCGCCGACTCCTCGATCGTGCGCAGTACCCCGGCGACAGCCAGCGGGTCGACATCGGCGACGGCCTGGCCGGCCTGAGCCTGGATGGCGATGGCAGAAACATGGTGAGCGACCGTGTCGTGTAGCTCGCGTGCGATCTGTTCGCGCTCTGCCACCCTGGCGTCGGCGACCGCGCGGCGCCTCGAGTTGGCCCGGTGACGCACGACCAGAGCCACCGTCCCGAGTAGCAACCAGAAGACGACATCCACCCCGAAGAATGGATCTGACGGGTCGCCGGATCCTTGTCCGAGGATGGCGAAGCCGGTCGACATCACAATGATGATCGTTGCCCCGACCACGATCTCGCGACCTGATGCCCACCTGCACAACGCCCAAGCTGCAACAAACACGGCGGGAGCTGCCGACGTCATGAAGGATCCGTCGCTGCCGGCGAGCTGGGCGACGCCGGTGGCGACGGGTGCAATTCCGAACACGACCGCGACGGTCGCCACCGGCTGAAGATGCCGGAACCTCAACACACCTGCGGTGACGACGGCCAGCAGCAGGCCGATCACCAACACGGGAACCGCGTCGTCCAAGACCACTACAAGACACTGGGCGCCGAGTACGACGGCGACCACGATCCATGACCGCCTCCTCCATATCGGAGGCTCTGGATCGCGCGGCTCGCCAACCGCTTCCTTCACACTGTCCAAGACCATCGAGACCAAGGGTACGCAACGAGCCACAAACGTGTATCGGCCAGAAGTACTAGCCCGATACCGGCCGGACGGACGATCTCGATCCACCCACATGCCCGATGTGTGCCGTTGGGGCTCCGTGAACTATGGAGTCATGAACGAAACCCACCACCCCAGAACCACCCGACCGGTGGTGCAGATCAACTCACTGACCAAACGCTACGGCACCCAGATGGCCGTCGACAGCGTGTCGTTCGAGGTCCCGAGCGGCCAGGTCATCGGTCTCCTCGGTCCCAACGGTGCAGGCAAGACGACACTGATGAAGATGCTCGTCGGCCTGGTGTCGCCCTCCGAGGGCACCGCCCAGCTCATGGGCACCGACCTCGACTCCCCCGAGTTCTGCCACGCCATACGCAGGGTCGGCGCACTGATCGAATCGCCGGCGCTCTACCTGAGTCTCTCGGCTCGCCAGAACCTCGAACTTCAGGCGAGGGCGCTCGGCATCCGAGCCGACCGAGGCCGGATAGAGGAGCTGCTCGAGCTGGTCGATCTCACCGACCGGGGCAACGACCATGCCGGCGCCTACTCGCTCGGCATGAAACAGCGACTCGGCATCGCCATCGCCATGATCGGCAGCCCCGAGCTCGTCATCCTCGACGAGCCTGCGAACGGGCTCGACCCCGCAGGCATCGTCGAGATCCGCAAACTGCTGCGCCGCCTCCCGGAGATGGGAACGACGGTCCTGGTGTCGTCGCACCAATTGGCCGAGGTCCAGCAGGCTGCCGACAGCCTGGTCGTGCTCGACCATGGTCGTCTCATCACCGCCGGAACCACCGAGCAGATCCTCGAAGGCCACACAAGCTCGGACTTCACCGTGCGGGTCGACCCCGCCTCGGTCGAAGACGCCATGGCGGTCGTGAACGGCTTTGGACTCGACACCTCTCGTCTGAACGGCAGCGGCCTCTCGATCCGCCTGCCCGACGAATGGGGCGGCCGAGACCTGAACCACCTGCTCGCCAGCTCGGGGATCTACGCCGACGAGATCATCCGCCACACCGTGTCGCTCGAGGAAGCATTCCTCGCCATGACACACAGCCCATCACAGTCCCAGAACCCAACCACCGAACTCGAAGGAGCCGTCCGATGATCGCCGCAGAGCTGTACAAGGTCCGCACCCACCGCACCCCCCTCATGGCGTTCGCAGCCCTGCTCGCCGCCTCTGTCATCCCGTCCATCGTGTTGATCTGGTACACGCCCGCATCATCGGGTTCGTACCTGACGGCGTTCGCAGCGACCTGGTCGACCGTCGCAGTGCTCATGTCGGTCGTATTCGGCGGCTGGCTACTCGGCACCGAGTATCGCCAGGACACCGTCAAGCGGATGCTCACGACCCAGCCCCGGAGGTTGACCGCCCTCGGCTCGAAGGCTGCGGTCGGTGTCAGCGTGCTGAGCGCGGCCCTGGTCGCAACAGCGTCCATCGGCTGGCTGGCAGCGAGGCTTGTCGCATCGATGAACGATGTGACCGTCGCATGGAATGGGCGAGAACTGCTCGCCTCGGGTGTCACCGCGCTGATCGCCGCAGCGATGTCATTCGTCCTGTCGGCAATAACCAAGTCGGACTCGTTCGCCATGGTCGGTACGGTCGGCACCCTGTTGATCCTCAACCCGCTGCTGTCGCTCATACCAAACGTCGGCAAGTACACCTTTGGTCAGGCGCTCGAGGTGATCACCACCGAGATCGAGGGAGTGTCCGAGGCCGCCGCGATGGGATTTGGTGTGTCCCCCGAGCTGAGCCTCACGGCCGCCATCGTCACAGTCTCTGCCTGGCTGGGTGGTCTGGCATTGGCCGGAACAGCACTCTTCCAGCGCAGAGACGTCTAGGCGAACCCGCAATCCCCACCGACCAGCTCGTACCCGAGACCCGGTTCGTTTCCAGCGGACCGGGTCTCGACGCGCCTCGGGGGCAGGTCCACCGTAGGAGTTAGCGATTGAAGTCGACGACTGTGCGGGTTGCCTCGCCCCGCTTCATCCACTCGTAGCCTTCGTTGATGTCTTCGAGGGCGATGACTCCAGAGATCATCTCGTCGAGCATCAGTCGACCGTCGAGGTACATGTCGACATAACGGGGCATGTCGACCCTGAAGGCATTCGAGCCCATCATCGATCCCTTGATGCTCTTCTCCTGCATGGCGATGAGGAAGCCAGGAACCTCGATGGTTTCGCCGAACGGGAGCATGCCGATCATGACGGCTGTGCCACCGGTGGCGACCATGCCAAATGCCTGCTCGTAGGTCTGTTTGCGACCGATCGCCTCGAACGAATAGTCGACACCACCACCGGTCATCTCCATGACGGCCTGGACCGGGTCGACCTCCGCCGCGTTGATGGTGTCGGTCGCTCCCATCTGACGGGCGATCTCGAGCTTGGCGTCGCTGATGTCGATAGCGATCGTCCTGCCGGCACCGGCGATGCGACAACCCTGGATCGCCGAGAGCCCGATACCCCCTGCACCGATCACAGCACAGACAGATCCGGGTTCGATGCGGGCGGTCTTGAACACTGCACCGACACCCGTCGTCACACCACAACCGATGAGCGCGGCCCGATCGAGGGGCATGTCCTCGCGGACCTTCACGATTGCGTTCTGGTGAACCAGCATCTCCTCGGCGAACCCGCCGAGCCTGGCGAACTGATCGACGGCCTGTCCGTCCTGGGTCTGGATACGCGAGCCCCCACCTTCTGACCTCGCCGTGGCGTTGTGGTTTGCGCAACGGTTCGGATGACCCGTGAGGCAGTGGTTGCACTGGCCACAGAACACCGACAAGCAGCTGATGACGTGATCGCCCGGCTTGACATAACTGACGTCGCTACCGACGGCCTGGACGATGCCAGCCGATTCGTGGCCCATCACACATGGCAAGCCGGTCTGCCAGAGGCCTTCCATGAAGTGCAGATCGCTGTGACACAGACCAGCGTGGGTCGTCTGGATCAGGACCTCGTTCGCCGACGGCTTGTCCGTCTTCAGATCGTCGATCTGGAGCACACCCGGAATCTCGTGTAGTACTGCGGCTCGCATGATGTTCCCGTACCCCTTCGGACCGTTTCACTTGGTCGCCTGGTCCGGCGCGGCGACCGACTCTCGAACTGTGGCCGGTGGCCCAACCGTAGCTGGCGTCGATTCAAAGGCCCAGCTGGCGCGATGCCAGGTCGCGCATTATTTCCTCGGAGCCACCGCCGATCGCCTGGACCCTGACCTCGCGGTACAGGCGCTCGACGGTGTCGCCGCGCAAGTAGCTGGCGCCGCCAAGGATCTGGGCGGCCTCTCTGGCACAGAATTCGAATGCCTGGGTTGCCGATACCTTCAGCTCGGCGATCTCGGCCACCGGGTCATCGCCCTGGTTCAGCCGCCATGCGAGCAGTTCACACCACGCTTGATCCGCATTGATCCGCCGATCCATCTCGACCAGCTTGTGGCGGATGACCTGGTGTTCTGCCAATTTGCGGCCGAACGTCGACCGCTCGCGAGCCCATGCCAGTGCCTCGTTGAAACACACGCGCGAAAACGCGATCGACTGCGCCGCCATGTCGATGCGCTCGGCGTTGAAGTTGTTGACGATCATCGAGAAGCCGGTGCCCTCCTCGCCGAGCAGCTGGTCAGCAGGCACGCGCACATCGTCGAAGTACAGGGTCGCGGTGTCGCTCGACAGCCAGCCCATCTTGTCGAGTTTCGTGCGGCTGAGGCCGGGCGAGTCGCCGTCGATCACCAGCATCGAGATGCCGGCCGGCCCCTCGCCACCGGTGCGAACAGCGACGGTGAGGTAGTCGGCACGCATGCCAGAGGTGATGAACGTCTTCGAACCGTTGACCACGTAGTCGTCACCATCGAGGCGAGCCGTCGTGGTGATGCGGGCAACGTCTGAGCCGCCCGAGGGTTCGGTGATGGCAAGCGCCGATATGGCATCGCCGGTCATACACGGTGCGACGACCTTCGCCTTTATCTCATCGGTTCCGAAACGACCGATGGGCGACAGACCGATGTAGTTCGACAAGAGGGCCGCGAGGAAGCCGCCAGAGCCCGCCATCGAGAGTTCCTGCAACATGACGAGGCGCAGCAGTGCGTCGCGCCGGCCATGTCCGCCGTACTCGGACTCGAACCCGTCACCGAAGATGCCTATCGCACCGGCCGTGTAGTAGAGATCGCGCGGGATCTCGCCGGCCATGTCCCATTCGTGAACGTTGGGCGTCACCTCCTCGGCGACGAAACGACGGACAGACTCGCGAAACTCGTGGTGCTCGTCGGTATAGAAGGGGCTGGAAGCGGTGATCATGGTCTCGGTCCCGTGTCTAGAGGGGGGTCAAAGGGGCACACATCTGGGTCTGGGCCGTGATGATGCCACCTCGGTCTCCAACGGTGACGCTGCCATAACGCTGGCGGTAGTAGTCGGGCAGCTCACGATCGCCATCGACCGACAGCCACAATCGCAGAAGATGGCGAGGTGAACCCGGCTTGTTCGTGAACGCCATGCGGTCGTGCAACATCGAGTGGTTGTGCACGAACAACATATCTCCGCGCTCCATGTTCAGAGCGAGGTTGAACCTCGGGTCGTTGGCTATTTCGTCGAGCAGATCGAGGGCCGCGATCATGTCGTCGCCGAGTGGAGGCACATCTTCGAAACGTCTCGCCGACTCGATGTAGGACCGATGCAACATGATCGTCAGCTGCCCTGCGAACCAGTTCAGCACCGGAATTGTGAAGTAGGGCCTCTCACCCTCTGGCACCTCGCCGCGCCGATCTGTCTCGACGGGCTCGAACAGTTTCGCCGCAAGGTCTGGCGCACGGTCGAGCATCTCGTTGTAGATGGTGCCGGCGCTGACCAACATCGACTGCCCACCGCTCTCGGCCTCCTCGAGACACAGCAGTCCGACCACATCGGTCGAGTCGGTGTGGAAGGTCTGGCGTTCATTCGTCTGATACACGCGCACCTGCGGGTCGGCCGAGTCGAAACCCAGGTCTCGGATGTGGCCCAGGATGTGGCCGGCCGCGTTCTGGGACCGGACCACACCGAGATGAGCACCGAGGCCGAGGACCGCGGCCGCGGTCTGCCTGACGGGCAGGTCGCTCACGGGCCAACCCTTGACCACCTGGAAACCCAAACCGTGCAGGAGGTTCTCACGGACCTGCTCGACTCGCTCAGCGACGGCGGGAACTGGAAAGTCGTGTTTGGAAATGGTTGGCAGGTCGTCGACCCCGGTCGTGTAGGGCGTCGAGGCCTCGATCATCTCCGAGACCTGGTCGTCGTCGAGAGTCCAGATCCAGTCCCCCGGCGTGGCCTCGACGTCTGCCCTGGACCAGACGTGTGCACCGCGCTGCCGCGGCGCAGTCGGGAAGGAGCCGGATTGCCCTACTGCTTCGGATTCACCCATCGGAACCTGTCACCTCACTCGGTCGGCGGAACGCTCCTCCATACTCGCCCAGATCGGGGTGACGGTGTTTGAAGCCTCGCTCAGAGCGCACTAGGTTTCATCCTGCTTGGCCGGACTTCAGCTCGACGCACTAACTAAGCGGTTCGACGACACCTTGGCGGTCGACGCAATCGATCTCGACATCGCCGACCAAGAGTTCCTGGTTCTGTTGGGTCCTTCCGGTTGTGGCAAGTCGACGGTCCTGAGGCTGATCGCCGGCCTCGAGTACCCGTCGTCGGGCACCGTCTCGATCGGCGGCCGAATCGTCAACGATGTCGATCCGGCCAAACGCGACGTGGCGATGGTGTTCCAGAGCTACGCGCTCTACCCGCACAAAACTGTCGCCCAGAACATCGACGTTCCCCTACGCAGTCAGAAGCTCCCCAAAGAAACCCGCAGCGAGATGATCGCCGAGGCAGCCAGGGCGTTGGACATCGCCGACCTCCTGGGCCGCAAGCCGGCCCAGCTGTCGGGTGGTCAGCGCCAGCGGGTTGCGCTGGCGAGGGCGATCGTGCGCAGGCCCGCCGTGTTCTTGATGGACGAACCATTGTCGAACCTCGACGCCGCCCTGCGGGTTCAGACGAGGGCCGAGCTGGTCGACCTCCACGACAGGCTCGACACCACTTTTGTGTACGTCACACACGATCAGGTCGAGGCCATGACGATGGCAGATCGGGTGGCGGTCATCCAGGAAGGAAAGCTCCAGCAGGTCGGGCCACCGAGCGAGGTCTACGACGAACCGGCCAACACGATGGTGGCCCGCTTCATCGGCACCCCACCCATGAACCTGATCACTGGCAGCCCCACCAAGGCGCCAGAGGTCGCCCCGACCGATGGCCGCGAGGTGGTCGTCGGCTTCAGACCCGAACATGTCGCCATCACCCCCGATGGCTGGCTGAGGGGCAAGGTGCTGCTCGTGGAGTCGCTGGGTCATGAACGCCTCGTTCACTGCGAGGTGCCGGGCGGCGAGCGCGTGACCATCAGGGTCGACCCCGACGACGCCATACCCCACGACGGGGAGCCCATCGGTCTTGCACCCACACCCGGGCGAATCCACTGGTTCGACCCGTCCACCGGTCGGCGTCTGCCATGACCGGGCGCCGATCGGTCTACTCGAGCCGCGAGGTGAGCCTGGCGTTCTTCCTGTTGCTCCCCTCGCTCGTCGTCTTTGGGCTGTTCGTGTTCTACCCCCTGGTTCGTACGATCTGGCTGGGCTTCCACGAGTCCGACTTCTTCGGCGGCAACCGGGTGTGGGTTGGTCCCAGCCAGTACATCGATGTCCTCACGTCGCCCGATACGCGCAACAGCCTGTGGATCAGCATCCTGTACACCTTGCTGACGGTGCCGACCGGTTTGGCGGCGGGAATCGGACTGGCCGTGCTGGCCAACAAACCCCTGCGTGGCATGAGCGTGTTCCGCACGATCTTCTCGTCGACGGTCGCCACCTCGGTCGCCGTGGCATCGCTGATGTTCCTGGTCCTGTTCAACCCATCGGTGGGAATCCTCAGCCAGGTTCTGTCGTGGGAGGTGTTCGAACACCCTGGCCTGCTGAACGATCCGAGCTGGGCCCTCATTGCGGTCTCGGCCGCAACGGTCTGGCAGAACCTGGGGTTCACCTTCATCATCGTGACCGCCGGACTCCAGTCAATCCCCGCCGACCTCTACGAAAGTGCCCAGCTCGACGGGCTGACCCCCGCACGCCAGTTCCGCGAGATCACGCTGCCCCTGCTGTCCCCGACACTGCTGTTCGGGGTTGTGGTGCTGACCATCATCGCCTTCCAGTCGTTCGGCCAGGTCGACTTGTTGACCCAGGGTGGACCGCTCGATCGCACCAACCTGCTCGTGTACTCCATCTTCGACAACGCCTTTGGTCCCAGCAAGGACGAAGGTGTCGCCTCGGTTCAGGCGATCGGCCTGTTCGGCGTGATGGCGGTGTTGAGCATGATCCAGTTCCGCATCCTCGACAGGCGGGTGCACTATGGCTAGGAACGCGGGTCGGCCCTCATCCCTCGAGAGCGTTTCGCCAAGAGGCGAGAGGCGTCCGAAGCCGAAGCGCTCAGTGGGTCGCTACACATTGTTGTCTCTCACGGCGGTGACACTGCTCCTGCCGGTCTGGGTCACCGTGAGCGGCGCCATCCAGCCCTACTCAGAGGTGCTCGACTATCCCGCGTCGCTCATCCCCTGGCCCCTGACCACGGAGCCCATCCGCGAGGCGTGGCGTATCGCCAACCTGGACCGCTACCTCATCAACAGCGCTGTCGTAACGGTGCTGATCATGATCGGTCAGGTGGTCACCTCAGTCCTCGCAGCATATGCCTTCACGTTCTTGAAGTTCCCCTATCGACGTGCCCTGTTCGCCCTGTTCATCGGCACCCTGATGGTGCCGACCGAGGTCACGATCGTCGCCAACTTCCAGACGATCCGCTCGTTGGGCTGGCTCGACTCGTACCCCGGTCTGGTCGCCCCGTTCCTGGCCGCCGCGTTCGGTACCTTCCTGTTGCGTCAGGCGTTCATGAGCCTGCCCCGCGAAATGGAGGAGGCGGCGAGGATGGACGGGATGGGCCACCTGCGGTTCATGTGGGAGGTCGTGGTGCCCCTCGCCCGACCCGCGATCGGTGCCGTTTCCGTGTTCTCGTTCCTCACCGCGTGGAATCAGTATCTGTGGCCCCTGATCGTGACCACCGACCCCGACATGCGCACCGTGCAGATCGGCCTGCGTTCGCTGGCGTCGGCGAACCTCGACGAACTGAACCTGGTCATGGCTGGCACCATGATCGCCGCCCTGCCAATCATCGTGATCTTGCTGCTGTTCCAGAAGCAGCTCGTGCGCGGCCTCACAGCCGGCGCAGTGAAAGGTTGAGAACCATGCCCATCGAGAAGGCACAACCCACTTCCAGAACCCTGAAGCGCTTGCGGCTGCTGGCCCTGCTGCTCACTTCAGCCCTCCTCGCAGCCGCGTGTGGAGGCGGCGACTCGGACTCCGATTCAGGATCTGAAGGAGACGAGTCCAGCTGCCAGGTCGACGTCTTGAACGATGTCTCCGAACCGGTTGAGATCGTGTTCTGGCATGCGATGACCGCAGCCAACGAGACGACGATCAACTCCATGGCACGCGACTACAACTCAGCCCAGGACAAGGTCGCCGTGTCCCTGGTCAACCAGACCAGCTATGCGGTCAACTTCGACACCTACCGCAACGCCTCGGTCGCCGACCGCCCGAACATCATCCAGCTGGAGGAGACCGCGTTGCAGTCGATGATCGACTCGGGGACAACAATTGCCGTCCAGGCGTGTGTCGACGCTGCGGGATATTCGTTCGACGATCACCTGCCGCGTGTCGTCGATGCATTCACCGTCGACGAAGTCCTTTGGCCGATGCCGTTCAACATCTCGAACCCGGTGCTCTGGTACGACGGTGCCGCGTTCACGGCTGCCGGACTCGATCCCGACGATCCGCCAGAGACCCTCGAGGAACTGCGCGAAACCGCAGAGGCCCTGGTCGCCAGCGGGTCCGCCGGATTTGCTTTCGACACGTCGGCCTCGAGCTTCTCGTGGATCGTCGAACAGTTGCTCGCCAAGGCGGGCATCCCCTACGTCGACACCGACAACGGCCGGTCGGGCGCGGCGACACAGGTCCAGTTCGACAGTGCATCGATGGTCGAGATCATCACGTTCTTCCGAGACATGACCGCCGACGGGTTGGCGGTGAACACCGGAAGCAACCCAGACGGCACCGCCAACTTCTTCGCGTTCCTGGCCGATCCACCCGCTTCGATGACCATCAACACCTCGGCTGCGCTGTCGTCGGTTCTTCAGCAGTTGCCGATCCTCGGCCCACACCTGGAGATGAGGGTCGCGCCCTTGCCCAGCCTGAGCCTCCCAGACGAGGGTGGAGCCATGGTCGGTGGCGCAGCGCTGTGGCTTCCCGCCGAGAAGACCGCCGCCGAGACAGCCGCAGCGTGGGACTTCGTCAGATGGCTGAACGAACCCCAGCAGCAGGCGACGTGGCACATCGGCAGCGGCTATCTGCCGATCCGTCGGTCGGCAGCAGAGCTGCCAGAGGTGGCGACGGCGTGGGCCGACCAGCCCGCCTACCGGGTTCCCTTCGACCAGCTACTGGCAGGCACCGAGTCCGTCGCCAGCGCAGGGCCGGTCATCGGGCCCCACACGCTGATCCGCGACGAGCTGGTGTCTGGCCTCGAGCGTGTGCTCCTCGAAGGTCAAGACCCCGCCGAAATGGTCTCCCAGTTCGAGGAGGCGGCAAACGAGCTGATCGCCGACTACACCCGCAGGACGGGTGGCTGACCCGATCCGGAGCCGCTCGCCCCTCGCCATCTCGAACTCAGTGGTCGAACAACAGGGCAGGGGTTTCGAGAAGGGTCTTCACCCGCTGGATGAACGTGGCTGCGTCCCAGCCGTCGACCATGCGGTGATCGAAGCTCGATGACAGGTTGAGGACCTGCCGCGGCACAAACGCGCTATCCATCCAGACGGGTCGGGTGGCGATCTTGTTGACGCCGACGATGGCCACCTCTGGAGCGTTGATTATGGGCGTCGTCACGATGCCGCCCATCACACCCAGAGAAGTGATCGTGATGGTCGAACCGGTCAGCTCGTGTCGCGTGGCCGATCCTTGCCTTGCCGCTGTGGACACGCGGGCGATCTCCGCGGCGATCTCCCGCATGCCGAACGACTCGCAGTTGCGCACCACGGGCACCCGCAGCCCATCATCGGTCTGGGTGGCGATGCCCACGTGAACGCCGTCGAATACGGTCAGCGTCTCGGCCGCATGGTCGTAGTGAGCGTTCAGCTCTGGCTGGTCCCGTATGGCGATGACCATGGCTCGCACCAGGAACGGAAGGACCGTCAGCCTTGCTCCCCCCTCGACCGCGGCGCGGTTGAGTTCGGCGCGCGTGCGCTCGAGCTGTGTGACGTCGACCTCCTCGACATAGGTGATGTGAGGGATGTCGGCCCACGCCTCGGCCATACGTTTGGCGATCTGGCGCCGCACACCACGCACCGCCACCACCCGAGCGTCGGCGGAGGTCGGAGAAGGGCCAGACGCACCTCCGACCCGATCGAGGTCTTCGTGGGTCACGTGGCCCTCGGCGCCGGTGCCAGGCACGGTCGAGATGTCGATGCCCATCTCCTTGGCCCTGGCCCTGACGGCGGGGGCTGCGGTGACCCGCTCGGTCGGCCTCACCGGCACAGCTGTCGCTGGCTCCTCAGCGGCCACAGGATCGACAGAAAGCTGCTCTGGCCAGGCCGTATCGTACAAAACCTCGACCTCGACTTCAGCTTCGACCTCAGCTTCAGAGGCGTCGGCATCGGTCTCGATATCGATCAACGGCCCTCCGACAGCGAGGATCTCGCCGGGTTCACCGTGCAGGTTTGCGACGAACCCACGGACCGGGGCGGCGACCTCGACCGATGCCTTGTCGGTCAGGACCTCGGCGAGCACGGTGTCGGGTGTGACCTCGTCGCCGACCGCCACCATCCACTCGACCAGCTCCGCCTCGGCAACCCCCTCCCCCACGTCGGGCAACCTCATCTCGAAGAGGCTCATGTGGACACCACCTTGCGCATGGCATCAGCGATCCGGTCGGGGCCCGGGAAGTAGAACCACTCGTGGGCATGGGGGTATGGCGTATCCCACCCACATACACGTGTGATGGGTGCCTCCAGGTTGTAGAAACAGCGCTCCTGCACCATGGCGCTCAGCTCGGCACCGAAACCAGAGGTAACGGTCGCCTCGTGCACGATCAGGCACCGACCGGTCTTCTGGACGGACTCCACGATGGTGTCGACGTCGAGGGGAACAAGCGTCCGCAGATCGATGATCTCGGCGTCGATCCCCGACTCCTCGGCCGCGGCCTCGCTCACGTGCACATGGGTCCCGTAGGTCAGAACGGTCAGGGCACTGCCTGGACGATGTATGCGCGCCTTGCCCAGCTCGACCCTGTACTCGCCTTCGGGCACCTCGCCGAGGGGATGCTGCGACCAAGGGACGATCGGCTTGTCGTGGTGACCGTCGAAGGGGCCGTTGTACAGCCGCTTGGGTTCCAGGAAGACGACGGGATCCTCGTCCTCGATGGCCGCAATCAACAGGCCCTTGGCGTCGTAGGGGTTCGACACGACGACGGTCGTCAGTCCGGCCACGTGGGTGAACAGGGCCTCTGGGCTCTGTGAATGTGTCTGGCCGCCGAAGATGCCACCACCGGTCGGCATGCGGATGACCAGGGGTGCCGTGAAGTCGCCAGCCGATCTATGCCGCAGCCGGGCCGACTCCGAGACGATCTGGTCGTAGGCCGGGTACATATAATCGGCGAACTGGATCTCGACGCACGGCCGCAACCCGTAGGCGGCCATGCCGATGGCCGCCCCCACGATGCCCGATTCATTGATCGGGGCGTCGAAACAGCGATGGTTGCCAAACCTCTCCTGGAGGCCCTGTGTACATCGGAACACACCGCCGAAGTACCCGACGTCCTCGCCGAACACCACCACCCGATCGTCCTGCTCCATAGCGACGAAGTGGGCATCGCGGATGGCTTCGATCATCGTCATCGACCTGGAACCTGTGGGAGTTGTGGTCGTCATGTCAGCCCCCAACCTGATCGCGCTGTTCCAGCAGATGCCTGGGCAGGTCCTGGTAGACGTCGTCGAACATCGTCTTTGGGTCTGGGATGTGACCCGACTTCACCGAGCCGTGTGAGTCGGCTTCGGCCAGGGCGTCCTCGACCTGCTGTTCGAGTTCGGCCTGCAGGGCCTCGTGGCGCTCGTGGTTCCACTCGCCGATCGCTTCCAAGTGCAGCTTGAGGCGGTCGACCGGATCGCCGAGAGGGAATTGTTCGCCCTCGTCGGGCGGCACATATACCGAGGGGTCGTCGGAGGTCGAGTGTGCTCCGCGCCGCAGGGTTATCCATTCGATGAGCGTCGGCCCGAGATTGGCGCGAGCTCGTTCGGCCGCCCACTGCGAGGCGGAGTAGACGGCGAGGTAGTCGTTGCCGTCGACCCGGATCGCCGGGATGCTGTAGCCGAAACCCCTGTCTGCAAATGTGGCCGAGGCACCACGAGCGAAATCTTCCGGTGTCGAGATGGCCCACTGGTTGTTGACGATGTTCAAGATGACGGGCGCCTGGTAGGTCGAGGCGTAGACCAGGGCAGAGTGGAAATCGGGTTCGGCGGACGCACCTTCGCCGATCCACGCCGAGGCGATCTCCGTCCCGCCGCGCAGGGCCGAGGCCATCGCCCACCCGACCGCCTGGATGTACTGGGTGGCCAGATTTCCCGAGATGGAGAAGTAGCCGTGCTCCTTGACCGAGTAGAGGATCGGCAGCTGCCGGCCCTTCAACGGATCTTCCTCGTTCGAGAGGATCTGGTTCATCATCGTCACGATCGGATAACCGCCGGCGATCAGGATGCCGTGCTGGCGGTAGGTCGGGAAGTGCATGTC
>JAAETH010000845.1 GCA_024228575.1 Actinomycetes bacterium | reverse complement strand
GGATGCCAACGCGACCAACGCCATCGTCAGCTATTACGCGAAAGGTGCACTCATCGCCCTCTGTCTTGACCTCAAGTTACGCCATGAAACCGACGGCAAGGTGTCGCTCGACGACGTCATGAGAGAAGCGTGGACCCGGTGGGGCGAAACGGGCGAGGGCGTCCCGGAAGACGGTTCGGAGCGGCTGTGTATCGAGGTCTCCGGTCTCGATCTCGAAGATTTCTTCAACGCGACGGTGCGTGGCACCGGCGAGTTGCCACTGGAGTCGTTATTGAGCAGCCACGGCATCGATTACTGCGTGCGTCGTTCGTCCGGCGGCAAGGACAAGGGCGGCAAGCCGTCGCCCGACAGCAATTTGCCGTCGGTGTGGCTTGGTGCGAACCTCGGCGTCCGTTCCGGCAAACCGGTGTTCTCCTCACTTATGAATGATGGCCCTGCCGAACAAGCCGGTATTTCGCCGGGCGATGAACTCGTTGCATTGGACGGGCTGCGAATCGACATTGCAGGCTGCGAGGCACGCACACGTCGCTATCGGCCGGGCGACGTTTCCGAGATTACGGTCTTCAGGGGTGACGAGCTGATGTCGATG
>JAAETH010000844.1 GCA_024228575.1 Actinomycetes bacterium | reverse complement strand
GTTTCGTTCAAGCGTCACGAGCTGACTGTCGAAGACATCGAAATGGCAGGTAGCTCAAACGGGGCCTCTACGAGCACACTCGCTGGCGAAGCAGTGCTGAACGTTCCGAGTCCGGCCGAGAAGGTCAGGAACACCGCTCCGACCGAGCTGAAGCGCCGGATCGAGGATCCTCCGATCGAATCGCGGGCAGCGAGGGCACTCAGGGTCGCCGAGGCGACCAGAACCGCCGAGGTGACCAGGACCGCCGAGGATGAGTGGTCAACCGTGGCCGCGACGGGCAACTCGGTCGAGTCGAACACGATCCAACAACCGCTGCAGACTCATCGACGTCTGCCGCCTCTGGCCCCCGGTTCTCTTGCCCAACCTCCAGATATCGATGGGTCGGGGCTCAGCGAATACTTCTCCGTCACCGTGACCGCTGTGTTGATCCTCGCCTTCCACGTCGCCATTGCCGTCTCGCTGTACTTCTGGTTGGCCTGAGCGCAACAGCGGATAACGTTGCGGGAGTGAGATTCCCACATCACATCATGTGCGTGCTCGCTGCTCTGCTCTTCATCCTCGTAGCTTGTGGCGGTAGCGAAGCGGTCTCGGAGTTTGTTCCTCCGACAGACGAGACGTACCCCGGTGAACTAGTCGAACAAGGCAAAGAGACATACCGGCGACATTGCACGTCGTGCCACGCGGCCGATGGCAGCGGTGGTGTTGGCCCCAACATCAGGCAGGTGTGGGAGCACATGAGCCTCGAGGAACAGACTGCCCTCATGATCGATGGTCGCAACCAGATGCCCGAGTTCGGCGGCACGCTCACCCAAGAAGAGATCGAGGCCGTTGTCGCCTACACCCGCGTCGGTTGGTGAGAGGGCCTAGGCTCGGATCTCGATGAGCCAGTTTCCAGATCCGCGCGACCTCATACCCCATCGTGAGCCGTTCTTGTTCCCCCAGCGAATCATCGCGCTCGAACCCGGTGTCAGCTGCACCGCCGAGTGGGACCTGGCCCAAGACGATGATTTCTTCACCGGCCACTTCCCGGGGCGGCCCACCCTGCCGGGTGTCCTCATGGTCGAGGCCCTCGCCCAGACGGCAGGACTCGCAGCCATGGCGTCGCCCGACTTCGCGGGCAAGATCCCGTTGTTCGGCGGAATCGACAAGGCTCGATTCCGCCGCCAGGTCATTCCGGGGGACACGCTGACGCTCGCTGCCACCCTTGGGCGTATGGGAGCACGAGCGGGCAAGGGTTCTGGGGTTGCCAGCGTCGGTGACGAGGTCGCTTGTCAGGCCGACATGCTCTTTATCATCGCCGACGCCTGATCTCGAACCGTCGTCTCCCAGGACCCCGATGGGGTCGTGTGGACCGGACGGTTCGTCAGGAGTTCGGAGGTGCGAGTAGCAGCGAGCCGTTGTGGCCGCCGAACCCGAGGCTGTTCGACATACAAGGGCCGGGTGTCCATTCGCGCGCTTGGCCGTGGACGACATCGATGGCGGGCATCTCGGGGTCGAGCGTCTCGAAACCCGAGGTCGGGGGTATCAGGCGCCTCTCCATCGAGAGTGTGAGAGCCACGGCTTCAATTGCACCGGCGGCGCCGAGACTGTGCCCGGTCACTCCCTTGATCGAGGTGACTGCAGGGCCAGGAGTGCCGAACAGCTTCGCCACCGACTCGGCTTCGGCCATGTCGTTCAACGGTGTTGACGTGCCGTGGGCATTGATGTGAACGATGTCTTCGGGCTCGAGCCCGGCGTCGTCGAGCGCCAGCTGCATACACGCCACAGCCCCTGCCCCACCCGGTGTTGGCGCAGTGATGTGGTGAGCGTCGGCATTTGAACCAGCGCCGACAACCTCAGCGAGGATGTTGGCTCCGCGGGCCTCGGCAGCGTCCCATTCCTCGAGCACCAGCACACCGGCGGCTTCGGTCATGACGAAGCCGTCGCGGTCCTTGTCGAAGGGGCGCGATACGCCCGAGTTCGACAATGCGGTCATGTTGCGGAAACCGGCAATTCCCGTGACCGTCATCGCAGCCTCGCAGCCGCCGGTCACGATCGTGTCGCAGCGCCCCATGGCGATGAGACGGGCCGCATAACCGATCGAGTGGGTTCCGGCTGCACAAGCGGTTGTGATGGTCTCGTTCGGGCCCTGGAGGCCCCAGCGCATCGAGATGGCCGCGCCTGAAGCGTTCGGCATCATCATCGGAACGAGGAACGGGCTGACCCGTCTCTCGCCCTTCTCGCTGCACAGGAGAACCTGTTCCTCGAAGGTGGCCATCCCGCCAACGCCTGTGGCATAGATGACTCCGCTTCGAGCCGGATCGGAGAAGATGCCGCCCGCCTGTTCGATGGCCTCCTGGGATGCCGCTATGGCGAACTGGGTGGACCTGTCGGCTCGGCGAGCCTCCTTGGTGTTCGGGTAGTAGGCGCTCGCATCGAACCCTTCGATTCGACGCTCGACGCCGTCGACGCCTGGCGAACAGATACCGTCCCAGAAGGCGTCGACGCCGATGCCCGCCGCCGACACCACACCGAGGCCGGTGATGGCGACGCGGCGACCGTTCATCACAGCTTCGATTCGACGAGGGCAAGCGCCTCTTTGACGCCGACGACACCGTCGAGTTCTTCCTCGTCGACGCTGATGTCGAACTCTTCCTCGAGAGCCATGACGAGCTCGACGAGATCGAGGCTGTCGGCATCGAGGTCGTCCGCGAAGCTGGCCTCCATGGTCACCTGGTCGCCCTCGACCCCCAGTACCTCGATGGCACACTTCTTGAATCGATCGAAGTTGTCGCTCACGTTTGTCTCCCTGTGAAGCAGCGGTCTCGGTTCGAGACGCTGAAAGAATCTATCTGTTTTAGTGCGTACCCGGCCAACACAACATGGGTCAGTGCCCCATGC
>JAAETH010000843.1 GCA_024228575.1 Actinomycetes bacterium | reverse complement strand
GGTTCGCCTACCGGTGGCGTGTACATCCAGCAGACGGGCACACAGACTGACCAGGTCAGCAATCTGGTGTTTGATATCGAGCAGATTGGCAACACGATCTATGTCAGCGGCAAGTTCCGCGAGACGAGGCCCTACAGTCGAGGACCGATCACCGTCCAGCCCTATCTAGCCGCGTTCGATGCGCGCACCGGCGACTATCTATCTGGATTCCAACCTGATGTGGAGGGGCCGGTCTACGCTCTGCAGGCGTCTCCCGACGGATCCCATCTGATCATCGGTGGCGAGTTCACCCATGTGGAAGGCGATACGGGTGCCCGGGGTCTGGCCGCCATCAATCCGACGACCGGTGCTCTCGACCGTACCTGGCGGGCCAGGTTGAGTACCGACTCTGGCGCTCGTCCGATCGTGTTCGACATGGCAGTATCTGGCGGCCACCTCTACGCCGGCGGGCGTTTCGACACGGTGGGCTCGCCCCGACATCGGAGCCAACGAGTGGTCAAGGTCAGTCTCGCCGACGGGTCGGCCGAGACAGGGTTCGCAGCCCGTGCCGCTGGCGGCCCAGTCCGATCGGTGGCGATGGCCCCTGACGGTTCACGGCTATACATCGGAGGCAACCATTCGAGCGTTGATGGCCAACCGGGCAGCGGCTACTTCAGCGTTCTTGATCCCACAACAGCGGCCTTCATGCCCGGTGTTCTCGACTGGGACGACGGCCAACTAGCTTCATGGTTTCCCAATGTCTACGCCGTGGCCGCAGTCAACAACCTGGTGTTCTTCGCCGGCGCCAACAATGCGGTGCTGGTCTACGACGTCACCACGGGGCGCGAGATCGCCCGTCATCACACCGACGGCGACGTCCAACGCCTCGTTGTGGTCGGTGACCGGGTGTACAGCGGTGGCCACTACTACCAGTTCCATGTCGACCAAGACGGCCTGCGCTCAGATCACGCACGAGTCGTGGCCTACTCGGCAACCACCGGGG
>JAAETH010000842.1 GCA_024228575.1 Actinomycetes bacterium | reverse complement strand
TCATGGGGCGGTGTGTGGAGGACCAGCCCTTCGTCGAACGTGTCGAGGAGCTCACGCAGCGTCAACGCCATAGATGTCGATTGTGCATCTGCACACTGAATCAGAGCAAGTCTGTGCAGCGTGGCCATTCACCGTGACTCAGGAGCCGTTTATGTTTCCCAACAGGTCATCTCTTTCGAAGGGGGAACGTGATGGAGCAGACGGTGCTGCCACTTGGCGAAGACGTGATCGTTGCCGACGCCAGCGACGATGTCCTCAACCCTTTCGACGGCTCGGTTGTGGCGTCGGTGCCGTCCTGCAACTCCGGTCATGTTGACGAGGCCTGTGCTATCGCAGCCGGTGCACTCGAGCGGGGCCTACCTCAGGCTGACCGGGCGCAGATCCTCGAACGGGCTGCGTCCCTACTACGCAAACGAGTAGCGGAGTTCGCCTCCACAGTCGCCCTCGAAGCCGGCAAGCCGATCCGGACCGCAAACAGCGAGGCCCTGCGATGCGCTGACACCCTTGCGTTCTCAGCAGCCGAGGCCCGTCACCTTGCTGGCGAGATGGTTCCTCTGGAGGCTTCCACATCAGGGGCAGGACGAATCGGATTCACTCTGGCGGAACCCATCGGTGTGATCGCAGCCATCACCCCATTCAACTTCCCGCTCAATCTCGTCGCCCACAAGATCGCCCCCGCAATCGCCGCCGGATGCCCTGTCGTCCTCAAACCGGCCGAGTTGACGCCACTGTCCGCCATCCGCCTCGTTGGACTGCTCCTCGAAGCAGGTTTGCCTCGGGACTGGATCACCGTGGTTACCGGACCGGGCCAGACCGTTGGACAGGCCCTGGTCGAGCACGCCGTCCCGGCAATGATCACTTTCACCGGCAGCACCTCCGTCGGCTGGTCGATCTCGGCTGCGGCCCCACGCAAGAAGGTCTTGCTGGAACTCGGTTCCACTGCGCCGCTCATCGTCGAACCTGAAACTGACCTGGCGCTGATCGCGTCGAAGGTCGCCGTCGCTGGCTACAGCCACGCCGGGCAGAGCTGCATCTCAACCCAACGTGTCATCGTGCACCGCGCCGCCATGGACACCTTCGTCGAACTGCTCGACCGGGAGGTCGCCGCCCTGGTTGTTGGCGACCCGCTGGACAGCGCAACCGACGTCGGGCCCCTCATCACCGAGTCCGCAGCGGGGCGGGTCGAATCCTGGATCGACGAAGCACAAGCGGCTGGGGGCTCAGTGTTGCGGGGCGGAGCACGAACGAGCGGTGTCGTGAGCCCGGCGGTCGTGGTGGACCCGCCTCTGGATTCGAGACTTTGGCGCGAAGAGGTATTCGGCCCTGTCGTGGCCGTTGTGGCCTATGGCGACTTCAGCGAGGCGCTCGACCTCGCCAACGACACCGACCTTGCCCTTCAGGCCGGCGTCTGGACGACAGACGTCGACAAGGCCCTCACCGCCGTCCGAGCCCTGGATTTTGGCGGGGTGTTGATCAACGAGGTACCGACCTTCCGCGCCGACCAGCAGCCCTACGGCGGAACGAAGAGCGCAGGCAACACCCGCGAAGGGCCCGCATACACCGTACGCGAAATGACCAAAGAGAAGTTCGTCATGTTCAGCGGCTGAGCCACATGGGAAGGAGAGCAAGAACTCCACCTGAGGGCATCCGCAAGACCGAAACGACCAAACGGCACAGGAAAGGGGCACACATGCCCAGGAAGCTACACCCACTATCGAAGCTGCTAGCAGGCCTGATCGCGTTCACCCTCGTGGCCGCAGCCTGCGGTGACGATGACGACACATCGACACAAGCCAGCGACAGCACCGACCAGTCAGCGAGTGACGACGCTGACGACGGCTCTGGCGACGACGGC
>JAAETH010000841.1 GCA_024228575.1 Actinomycetes bacterium | reverse complement strand
TGTCGATATCGACGGGCAAGTTGACGTCGAGGATGGCGGCGCCGCCGATGGTGGAGCGGACGATGACGCGTTGAATGATCCCTTGAAGTGGCGCCGTGCCCGAGTTGTTGGTGCCGATGTAGAAATCCGCGGCGCCGGTGGCGATGGCGTCGGTCACGCCGGCGACGGTGGTACCGAGGGTGTCCCAGCTAGAGGGTTCTGTGGCCTGGTCCGCTGCTGTGTAGAAGTCAATGTCGCCGGTTGACCTGTCGCGGGTGATCTTGATCCACAAGGCAACGCCGTCGGTGATGGTTGGGGCGATAGTGGAGTCGTATCCGACGTTGTTGATGTAGAGGCGAACATCGCCCGACGTTTGGATTCTTGCCGCGTAGGTACTAGAGCTCTTGTTAACGATTGTCTCGGCCGCTGCTGGGGTCCAGTCGTCAGGCGCGAGTCGGAATACGATTTCGAGGTCGTCGGTGATGTCTAGGGCGGCTTCGTCTGGGACGGTGAGGTTGTTGTCAGCGGTACCGGGGAAGTAGGCGTAGTGTGCTGTGCCCGAATGGGTGAGGCGTTCGGGGTCGTTGGCGTCGACTCCTGTGGTCGACCCGATCGTCGCCTCATCACCGGTCGCGTCGACCCTGTTCGGCAGCTCCTGAACTGTTGAGAGGGTCACGTCAAATCCTGACTTGAATAATGCGACGTGGCGGACACAGCGAACCCTCCCGCGGTGTTGGCGGTGGCCACCGCCCCCCCGTCGAGGGCGATATAGAACAGATCCCATTGGATCGACCCGGTTGGAGAAGCATCACAGTTGAAGATGATCTCACCAGGCCCAAGTAGCCACCCAGGATGAGTTGGGATCAGATCACCCGGCTCGCCGGAATCTTCGATCAATAACAGGGTGTCAGCCACCGCTTGATCGAGTGACAGGTACCGGCCGACACCGATATTGTCGAGATCAGTCACCGCGCACAAATCGGTGGGGGTGTCCGCTGCGGCGTCGGGTTTGAACCTTAGTCGCGTGTTGACGGTGACGTTCTCGACAGCGACTGTGACCACCCCAATCAACAGGTTGACCATGACCCGGCCCCCTGTGATCGTGAACAACGGTTCAGCGTCGCCCTGGGGCAGGGTCGCGGTTGGGCGGGAGGCGAGAGCCCCGAACGTGGCGACTCTGAGCCCGTCGACGTCTGGCGATTTACTCATACCGCGACCACCCTGGCACCCGCGGTCAAGGCCTTGTAGAACAGATCCCAGGTGACCGACCCGGTCGCGGACGCTGCACAGTCGAGAATGATCAGACCCGGGCCGAGTAGCAACCCTGGGGCGTCTGTCATGTTCGCGGGGGGTGTCACCGATTCCGCTGTTTTGAGGGCGTCGGTAGCCGCCGAGTCGAGAGTAATGTACCGGTCTATGGGGATACCGGCCACGTCGAGGGCCGCTGACAGGTCAACGGTGGCCGCACCGTTGTCAGGGTCGAACTGGAGTTTCGTGTTGTTCGCCGTGTCTTGAATCGCGACGGTTGGAGTGCCGATTACCAAGGTCACGACCACCTTGCCAGTAGCGACGGTGAACAGGGTCTCAGAGGTGGATTGGGGAAGGGTCGCGGTTGCCCGCGTCACTTTCGCCCCGTAGGTAGCGACCCGTAGCTCATCAGGGTCGATCCGGTACCCCATGGTCTACGCCGCTGCCCTGGGGGTGTGTGTCTGTGCGGTGGGCATAGGTGGGGTCCTCTGGACTAGCGGGGTACGGGCCGGATGCTACCACGTGGATAGTGCCGGCTCAGGATGGAGTTCACAGTGCCGGCACTATCCGGGCATGGCCGGCGCGCCGAGGGGTCGCCATCCGTCATAGACGCAATACAGCCACCCGTCGGGGCCGGTTGAGAGTGGGTGGCCATCGTTCGGGCAGGACGTCGGGTCGGTCGCTGCTTCCTCGGCCCGGTATATCCGGTTCTCGGCGGCGATCGACAGGAGTTCCTCCCACGCCATGACTATTCCAGACCGTCCGGGTCGGCCTCTTCGATTTCGTCGGCGAGGCGGATCAAGTCGGTCCTGCCCATTCCGCCGACGTCAGCGAGGGGATCGAGGGAGAGGACGTAGTCGGCCCAGTCGCCGGTAGCAGCGTTCGCCCTCGGACGCTGGACTAGCTCAACCACAGGCTCAGCCGGGGCGGCCACAGGCTCAGCCACGGGCTCAGCCACGGGCTCAGCCACGGGGTCGGGCGGGCTGGTCGCCTCGTCGTCCGGGGCGGTCCCCGCTCGGGCGTTCGACGCGCCACCGTTCACGCTGGCCTTGGCCATATCTGCCTCCTCGTCATCATCCTCGAGGTCGCCGTCGCCGACCTCGATATGCGCGGTCTCTCCACAATGAGGGCATCGGGGTGCACCCACCGAGTACTTGGT
>JAAETH010000840.1 GCA_024228575.1 Actinomycetes bacterium | reverse complement strand
GCTACGGGGACAGGCAGAAGGAGATAGCGATAACGGATGCTCCTCAGCATCCTCGAGGCGTTGCGCCCCATCCGACTTCGGCCGAGCTCAGTGACGGGGCTTCTTCTCATGTTTCGGAAGAGAGCAGGCAAGAGCTCTGCTCGCCCAAAGCGGCAGCCAGAGCCTGCCCGAGGCACTGTGAGGACCGGCGGCAACGGCGACGATAACAGGGCGCACAGTCGCCACTGTAGCTTCGTGCGCGCGGTCCTCGGAGGCCGCTTCGTCGCGGGTCGGTCGGAGCGAAGCAGCCGTCGATACGCGCCCCGAGCAACGCCGCCAGCTGCGCCGGCCCGGTATCGACCGCAATCACCCGCTCGGCGACCAGGGCCAGCGCGACGCTCTCCACCAGCTCCACGCGCCCCGCAAGACTCACCCAGCGCCCGGTCGACGGAACACCATGCTGCCAACTGCCATCTGCCAGCAACACGTGGCTGGCACCTTCGGGCGCCAGCTCGAGATGTTGCGGCGACAAGGTCTTGGCCGGCCACCGCGATTGCGGGATCCAGGCCCAGAGCGGACCCGGCAGCGCCAGCTGCTGCCGCAGCTGGCGGCCGCGTTCGATCAGAGGCTCGACGATCTGAGCCGCGCCATCGCTCAGAAACGGTCGCAGCACAGCTCGTGGGTCGGTTCCCAACGGTGCCAGGCAGCGGGCGGTATTCTCGATCGCGTGGACAGTGGCGCGATCGTACATCGAGCTCCGATAATGAAGCCATGGCCAGCGCCCGCGGCCGATACGCAGCGGCGCCCCGCAGAACATCGTCCACAGTGAGCTGCGGGCAAGACCCTGGAAGTCCACCACCAGGTCATAGCTTCGGCGCCGGAGCCGGACCGCTGCCTGCCACCATTCTCGAACAGCCTGACGCCGGTTCCAGCGCACGGTGTCGACCACGACCGCATGTTCGACCCACGGCAGCAGCTCGACGAT
>JAAETH010000839.1 GCA_024228575.1 Actinomycetes bacterium | reverse complement strand
GCCGTCGGTTAGGGATTCATCGGTGACAAAGACCCGCACTACGATCGTCTCGCCGGTGTTGGGGAGAAGGACGGGCGCATAGACCGCCTCGCCGCCGGGTACCGCAGCACGGAATGAAGCTCCGTTTGCCGCGGCGTCGAGATTCTCTTCGTCAGGGACCGGTGCACCGTAGGCGGCGCTGCGGGTACCGTCGCTTGTGATGATGATCAGCGACGTGGCGTGTTGGCTCCGGTCGAGGCGGATGCTCTCGGCAAGGCTGGTGGTGTCGGTGTCTGGTGCCCCGAGTGCGATCAACTGGGCGATTGCCTCCGCCTCGTTCTGGCCGGCGGTAGTCGCTCGATCTGCGGCGAGATCGCGTGTCAGCAGCGACAGCGGGATCAGGAAGGCAATCACCACCATTGCGGTGACTGCCCCGGCGACGAGCATCAATTGCCGTCTCACGAGGCGGGATCGACCAGTTTCACTCCGACGCCTCGTTTGGTGTGGATGTAGCGAGGCTCTGCAGCCGTTTCCCCAAGCTTCTTGCGGAGCCAGGACAGGTGCACATCAACAGTCTTGTCGGCACCGCCATAAGGCTGACGCCACACGGCAGCCAGCAACTCTCGCTTGCCGATCATCTTCCCTGGCCGCTCGGCTAGGTAGGCGAGCAGCTCGAACTCCTTGGCGGAGAGATCAAGCATCGAGCCAGCGAGTGTCGCCTCATGGGCATCAGGGTCGATGGCGAGTTCACCGATCGTGATTTCGCTGCCGGACTCGACAGCGACAGCCCTCCGCATCAGCGCTCTGATCCGAGCTTCGAGATGGTCGGTGGAATACGGTTTGATGACGTAGTCGTCGGCGCCGGCATCGAAGATACGGACTATCTCGTCCTGATCGTCGCGGGCGGTAGCCACGATGACGGGGACCTCGCTGACCGCACGGATCATCTGGAGAGCGTCGGCACCGTCGACATCGGGTAGACCGAGGTCGAGCACGACAACATCAACCGTGCCGGATACCGCACGCTGCACACCGTCCATTGCGGTCGCCGTCGACTCAACGTCATGTCCGCGTTCTGCCAATCGTTTGGCGAGGGCTTGACGAATTCGCTGGTCATCCTCGATGAGAAGTATCGATGCCATCACAGGAAGTTACACCCGTAGCGCCCTGAAGTGCAGTGAATCACAGCGGTTTGATCGTGATTTAGTCTTCGCTTAACCCAGGCCGTCGCTGGGTGATGCATGCTGTTGTGGATGAGAAGGTACTTGGGTATAGGTCTTGGCTGGCTGGGGGCGACCGCACTCTCCTTGTTGATTGCGTCCACCGCCGTTGCCGGGATTCGAGACCGCGTGGTTGAGACACCGGTCGCTATTGGCCTGCCTTCAACAACGGCATCGACCGCAGCTCCGGGCTCATCGACAACGACTGTCGCTCCTGCGGAGCCAACCACGACATCGACGACGTCCGCTCCGACGACAACGACCACTCTGCCCGCAACGACCACAACGACGGCCGGTTCGACTGTCACAACAACGACGGCACCACCGGCCACGACCTCAACCACGACGACTACGACGACCGCACCGCCGGCGACAACGACCACCCTGACCTTGACCAGCACCACCTATGACCTGATCGGGGGGACGGTCATCCTTTCCCACGGTGGCGGCGAGGTGCATTTGGTGTCGGCAACGCCGAGGCCGGGGTTCATCGCTGACTTTGAGCACACCGGCCCCAAAGAGGTCGAGATCAAGTTCGAGAGCAACGACCACAAGTCAAAGCTCGAGGCCAAATACGAAGACGGCGAACTCGACATCGACATCGAAGAGGAACCCCACGGCGAGGACGACCACTAGGGGGCAGTGGCGGAGTTGAGGTGCAACTACCGAGCGCCGCGGTGCCGCTATGCGCTAATGATGGCTATCAAGCCGGGGCGGATTTGTCGGTGTAGGCGACCCCGAGCCTGAATACCGCCCACAGCACACCGGTTACGGCGGATGCGATCAGTGCCAACCCGAGATCGGGCTGGAACAGTCTTAGTGTGCCGAGCGGTACGCCTCCCAGCCTCGGCACCAG
>JAAETH010000838.1 GCA_024228575.1 Actinomycetes bacterium | reverse complement strand
GCAGCTCCGACTTCGTCCCGAAGGGCTCCGAGAGCAGCGAGGACCTCGAGTTCTTGACCGACGGCCTGGGAGGCAAGACCGAACCGGTGACCGTCGTGATCGAGGGCGACCTCAGCGATGACCGCACGATCCGCAACCTGATCGAGTTCGAACAAGCGCTCAACGACCCGGTCCGACGCCCCGAAGCCGTGGTTGGGGAGGTGACCGAATCTCTCGGGGTTCTGGGCGAATCGCTGAGCGACCAGGGACGAATCGCGCTCGATGCCCTGTTCGCCAACAACGACAGTCCACTCTTCGTGCCCGCCGAGGACATCGAAGCCGCGATGGCGATCATCGAGGCCGATGACCCCGCACGATTTGTTCAGCTCGTCTCCTACGGCGACGCAGATCGTCCCGACAGAACCCTTCTGAAGTTCAACGCCCTGACCGGCGATGCCGGAAAGACCCGCGAACTCGTCGAGGGTCTCGACCAACTCTGGTTTGGTGATCCCAGTGCCCTGACCCCGATTGCACCAGAGATCATCGGGCTCGAGATAACCGATTCACTCACCGAATCACAAGGCACGTCGATCGGCCTCACGATCGTCGCAGCGCTTTTGGTGTTGGTGCTGTTCTTCGGCCTCACCGAGTTCCGCCCGATGTTGGGTGTGCTCGCAGTGCTGCCCATCCTGCTGGTGCTGATCTGGGTGCTCGGCACGATGAACCTCATCGGCTACGACTACAACGTCGTCACCGCGATCATCACCGCATTGAGCATTGGCATTGGTGTGGACTACACCATCCACATCGTTCACCGCTTTCTCGAGGAATCCGAGGAAGCCGACACACTCCTCGAAGCCATGGCCACCACGATGCGCACCACAGGCAGTGCCCTCGTCGGCTCGGCCCTGACAACTGCGCTCGGCTTCCTCGTGTTGTTGTTCAGCCCGCTCGCACCCTTCGGCCAGTTCGGTGTGTTGACCACCATCACAATCATCTACGCCCTCATCGCCGCGGTCGTCGTGCTTCCACCGATGTTGGTCATCTGGGCCGCCTACCACGACTGGCGCAAGAACTCATTCGACGGCCCGCATGGAGAACACCACGCCTAGGCGAGTAGTTCCAAGGGTTGGGGTCAGGGGTTCCCTTCGTATGGATGAGACGGCACCGATGAAAGGCTCGATCGTGGCGATCTGGGGTGGGGTGGGGCTGTCCGCGGACGCGTCTTGTCGACCAACCGTGACCGAACCACCACCCACCGTCACCCAGCCCGCCAGATAGCACGCCGCGGAACGCGACAAGCCCTTGGAACTACTCATCTAGCGATGAGTGCGGATCTGGGCTGACGGGATACTCGACAGCGACCTCGCTGCAGTCCCGCGGTTGCTCGTGCCACGTGTTGCGCTAGATGTGGCGCCCACGAGATGGTCGCGGCGGTTGGTCGATTGCCCGTAGGTTGGACCCATGACCGAAGGTCCCACGATATTCACCGATCTTGTCGCCGAGGTCGAGATCCCCCAAGACGGAACCCTCAGCCGCGTCCTCTACAAGGACGACCATCTGCGGCTCGTGCTATTCGCCTTCGACGCCGGGCAGGAGCTGACCGAGCACACTGCATCGGTGCCGGCGGTGGTGCAGGTCATGAGCGGGAGTCTCCTCGTGACGGTGGGCACCGAAGAGGTGGGCGCGAACCCAGGAGCTTGGATTCGGTTGCCTGCGAACGTCCCCCACGCCGTGCGTGCGCTCGAGCCCAGTGTCATGCTGCTCACGATGTTTCCCGAACGCTGATCGAGGACGGGCCGCAAACGAGGGGCCTTCGAGCCTCCGGTCGCCGCCGAGCCTCGACCATCTGACCTGTACTCTCAGGCTTCGGCTGCGAGCCGACCGCTGCACCCCTCAAACCCATCAGGATGTTTGCATGAGGAACCGGACTATCTCGCTCTTCGTGCGCGGGATCCTCGCTGCGCTTGTTCTCGCACTCCTGGCGACGTCCTGCAGCTCGGCCGATGAGGACGATTCGACCCGGGACACTGCATCGACCGTGTCGAGCGAGGACACTGGATCGACTGGGTCGGCCGAGGGCACCGGATCCACCGAGGGCGGTGTTGTCGACTCCACCTACGCCATCGTCGACACCGATCAGACCTGGTGTTTCTCCGAGATCGAGGCGATCGAGTGTGGTGGCGACTTCGTCGGCCAAGACGCCCAGTACGAAGGCCTGCAACCGTCGTACCGCGAAAATGGAGACGGCACCGTCACCGATCTCAACACGGGCCTGATGTGGATCCGAGATGCCGGCGACAAGACGTCCTACGCCGACGCCATGGAGGAGTTGGATACCTACACCTTTGCGGGCTACGACGACTGGCGTCTACCGACGATCAAGGAGCTCTACTCGCTGGCCCTGTTCAGCGGAGTTGATGCCAGTCGAGCAGACAGCAGCGACGTGGACGGGCTCTGGCCTTTCATGAACGAGGACTACTTCGTTGTGCTGTACGGCGACGAGTCCAACTCTGCGCGTGTGATCGACGCACAGTGGTTGACGAGCAGCATCTACGACTCAACGGTGATGAATGGCCAGGAGTGTTTCTTCGGCTTCAACTTCGTCGATGGCCGAATCAAGTGTTATCCACTTTCCTCCCGAGCCTCCAGTGGCTACTTCGCTCAGTACGTGCGTGGTGCTGAGTATGGCTTGAACGACTATGTGGAGAACGGCGACGGTACGGTCACCGACGACGCCACGGGCCTGACCTGGACCCAGAATGACACTGGTGAGGCTCTCGGTTGGGAGGCCGCCCTCGATCACTGCGAATCGTTGACCTTGGCTGGGTCCGACGAGTGGCGTTTGGCGAACATCAAGGAACTCCACAGCCTGGTCGACTACGACCGATCTCCCGACACGACCAACAGCCCGGCGATCGATCCGCTGTTCAACCTGACCCTGATCACCAACGAAGCCGGCGATTCGGACTTTGGAGGTTATTGGAGCAGTACCACGCTGATCGCCTACCCGGGTGTTGTCCAAGCCGCGACCTACATCTCGTTTGGACGATCGCTTGGCTACATCGAGGAGTTCGGCGGCTGGGTCGATG
>JAAETH010000837.1 GCA_024228575.1 Actinomycetes bacterium | reverse complement strand
TGACGGCATTGCCGATGAGATTGTGCAAGATCTGCTGCAGGCGGTTCTCGTCGGCCGCGACCGCCGGCAGGTCGGCCGGCAGGTCGCTTGCGAGCTCCAGCTCCTTCGACCCGACCAGCGGACGCGACAGAGTCAGCACTACGTCCACCAGGGATCGCAGGTCCACCGGCCGGGGCTCGAGCTCGAGGCTCTTGTGGCGCAGCATGGAAAAATCGAGGATGTCGCCCACCAGATGGCCCAGGCGGCGTCCGCTTTGAACGATCATCGACAGGTTGGACTTCACCGCTGCCGGCACCTCGCCGGCGACGCCGTCGATCAGCGACTCGGCGAGACCGGTGATGCCGTTGAGCGGCGTGCGCAGCTCGTGGGAGGTGTTGGCCAGGAACTCGTCCTTGAGCTTGTCGACCTCACGCAGCCGAGCGCTGACGGCCCGCTCGCGCCCCAGCTCCCTGCGATGCGATCGGACGTAGCCGGCGATCACTCCAGCCGCGATCAGAGTGTAGAGCAGGTACGCCCACCAGGTCTTCCATGGCGGCGGCAGCACGGTGATCCGGAGCGACGCTCCTTCCTGGTTCCAGATCCCGTCCCCGTTCGACGCCTTGACCCGGAAGACGTAATCCCCCGAATCGAGGTTCGTGTACTGCGCGAAGCGTCTCTCGGCATCGGTCTCCACCCAGTCAGGCTGGAAGCCTTCCAGCTGGTAGGCGTAGCGATTCTTGTCGGGAGATGCGAAATGCAGCGCCGCGAACTCGAAGGCGAAGATGTCGTC
>JAAETH010000836.1 GCA_024228575.1 Actinomycetes bacterium | reverse complement strand
GCCCACGGTGGCGTCAGCGGCAGCGATCCGCTCGACAATGCCGTCATCGTCATACACCTCGGCGACATAGATCTCGCCTGCAAGGTTCCACGAGCCCCCTCCACCATGAGCGCCTACCATCAGATCAGAGGTCGTGTCGGGGATAGCACCCGATGTGCCAGAGACGGTCGCTCCGAGTTGTGTCCACGACACCGCCGACTCGACCTCCACGTCGTCGAGCGAGTAGAAGAACTCTTTGTCGCCGGTCGACGCGTCGTATGTGGCGCGCACCCAAACGGCGGTACCGGCAGACGTCACCGACCCCAGAGTCGCTGTCGAGGTGCCGGTGACCGAGTCCGACCCGGTTGTCGACGTGTAGAGCCGCAGCGCCCCTGACGTGTGTATCGCGAGCAGATAGGCCAGGTTCGGGGCGGTCGACCACTCCCCGACCAGCGACTCGTTCGCCGCTGGGGTCACATCGTCGAACGACACGCGGACCGCAACGTCAAGGTCACCGGTGATGCTGTTGGCGGCCGTGTCCGGTGTCGACACGTACCCGCCCACCGTCCCGTCAAACGCGAAAAACGGGGTCTGATCACCGAACGGGCAAACAACGATCGCCGCCGAATCCTGATCGTACGTGTACAGACCGTCGAACTCGAACCGGTCGATACCGACACCCTCGGAGGGCTCTTCGTTCCACGGCACACCGAACGCGGCCGACACCTCAAGTTCGGGTAGCTGGCCGGTGTCACCGATCGCCCACATCCTCCCGGTGTACTTGCCGACGGCTGCCGTGCCCCCCGCTGTCGGGTCGCTGCCGGTGTATGTCGCTGATGGGGTCACCGCCGACGACTCGTTAGCCACCCAGCCGACCGCTGCGTCGAACATGGTCCAACAATCGGCGGTGGCATGGGAGGCGGAGTCGTACACGAACAGAAACCCGGCCCGACGTGCCGGTGCTGACCTGCCGTAGGCGAGTTCGTCGCCGGTCTCGATGACCCACGCGACAACCTTGTCGGCGTCACCGGCGACGGTAGCTATCGCTGTGGCACCGGCAGGCATCGATCCTGCCGACACGTAGTTCATGCGTGCCGGAACGTCGAGCACTGTGACAGTGCCGGTCAGCGCTCCGGCAGCGGGATGTGATGGGGTGACCACGTCGATAGCTGTGTG
>JAAETH010000835.1 GCA_024228575.1 Actinomycetes bacterium | reverse complement strand
CGGTCGCTCGCCCGGGTACGTTCGCCGCATCCTCCCCCCACGCGATATCAGTTGATCCGTCGCGGCAGGGTGCTTCTATCCCGTGCTCTCGTTGGTGCCTATGGCTCTCACCCGAATCTGTCGTGTGTATAGAGAGATCCCCGGTCAGCGGGGCGGGGGGAACCTCTCGTCGATCCCATTGCCGACAACACGAACTCGATCGACGGGCAGATGTAGTAGCTTAGGGGTCGCGCGGGTAGGTGACATGGTTGGCCATCCACCGGTCGTTGGGTGTCTCGCGTTTTGATGGCGAGTGCACTCACCGACAACGACCAGTGGAGGCACTCCGTCATCATGACACGCGCCATGGACCCCGAAGTGTTCGACACGATCTGGACTGCGATCGAACCGATCCTGCCCAAACCCGACCGTTCCCATCCCCTCGGGTGTCACAACCCGAGGGTTCCGGACAAGGTCTGCTTCCGGGGTCTGATGATCCGCCTTGTCACCGGCGCATCGTGGGTTGATGTCGAAGCCCTTCTCGACCACCAGGTGTCTGACACCACTCTGAGAGGACGACGCGATGAATGGATCGAGGCTGGCGTCTTCGACCGGCTGTGTGAAGAAGCGTTGGCAGCATTCGACCGGATCCTCGAACTCGAACTCGACGACGTCGCCATCGACGGATCACTCCACAAAGCACCCTGCGGTGGTGAAGGAACCGGTCCAAACCCCACTGATCGAGGCAAACTCGGCCACAAATGGTCACTAGCGGTCGACGGCCACGGCATCCCCATCGGCTGGACACTCGACGGCGCCAACCGCAACGACATCCCCATGCTGGAACCCACCATCGAAGCGATCGCACAACGCGGACTGCTCTGCGACATCGGCACCCTGCACCTCGACCGGGGCTATGACTACCCCAAGATCCGCAACCTCCTCCACGGACTTGGCCTGGTCGAACTCGACATCCAGAAACGGGGCACGAAACCACCACCTGGCACCCCGCACCGGCTCACCCTCGGGTTGCGGTGGATCGTGGAAGCCGCGAACTCCTGGCTCTCGAACTACGGGCAACTCCGCCGCTCAACAGACCGATCCACCCGCCACCGACACGCCGCCCTCTGCCTCGCCACCATCATCCTGATCACCGCCAGACTCATCGACTACCGAAACCGATGGAGCCCCAACCCCTGACCTACCCGCGCACCCCCTAAATGTCGGGCCGACCAGGGCGATCGCGCCCTGAGGGTGCCGAGAAGGCGTCGCTCCAGGTCACGGCCTTGCCGTCCGGTACCGTGACTGGCCGCGTCATCGGTCTTCTCCCACGTGTTCCG
>JAAETH010000834.1 GCA_024228575.1 Actinomycetes bacterium | reverse complement strand
TCTCGATCGAGGGTCAACAGCCAGCAGAGGCGAATCAGACGGGTCCGCTCACTTTCGTAGAACGCATCGAAGTCGCTCACACCCATACAGACACCATGACCCACCGATCCGATGACAGCTGACCGGGAAAGGTTTGTGTCAGCCGATGCATTCCGATGCGAGAGCCTGCCTCAGAGCGTCGCCCGCCGTTGCGATCTCGATGTCTGCGGTATCGGCCGCCGAGGACCCGCTGGCCGACGTGTTTGCTCGCCGAACAGCGGAGATCTGACAGGGTCACCAGGAAATTCCTCGGATTTCCTTGCGTTGAGTTCGAGGACGGCCTGTCGACGGAGGGAATGTGGATCCGGTGGAACCCGATGATGTGAACGGCGGCATCGACGACGTGCCGCGCCAGGAGCGCTTTTCCAGTCCTGCAACGGTCGCCGCTGTCACCGCCACCGCCACGTTCATCACAGCCTTCACCTTGGGTGCTGCTCGACCACTCACCGACTCTTCGAACGTCATGTTGATCACCCTGTTGATTCTGGCAATCGTTGGCGCGGGCCTATGGGTCTGGTTCCGTGCGACACCACGGCGTCAAACATTTGCCCACGGGATAGCCGTTCTGCACCTGCAAACGATCTGGGCTGCAGCACTTCTTGCTGCAATCCTGACCGTCATCAGAGGTCCTTCGATTCTGCTGGCATTCGCCTTCGTCGCAAGCGGACTGCCGCTCCTGGGGCTCGCCGCGGTAGCTGGGCCCGCCTTCGGCAAGTGGAAGCAGGGACTTGCCGGCGCCGTGCTGATGTTCGGTGCAGCAGCTGCCGCTGTCGGCTTCTACGCCCAGGGGCTCTACGACGACTGGTTCCCCGCTCTGGCCCGTGTGCAGGTCGCCGTAGCGTCAGACCTGACCGATGATCCAGCCAGCGCCGATCTCGTGTACGAGGGGGTCGCGGTGTGGGTATTCCACCACGGAATGATCCTCGACGGTGGCAGTGGTGTGGCCTTCGATCCCAGCCACCGTATGTCAGATCCCGACTTCGCAGACGAGGTGTGGTTCGCTGCCACCTACGACCCCACCGAGTGCCGCCTCCTCGTCGACGATTGGTACTGGTGCTGGTAATCCCCCGGGGCTCGCGGGCATGACGAGACCCTCCGCTGTATCTTCCTCACCATTCGCGCTGACCGGCCTGCTTCTTGCGGCCCGATTGGTGTTCCTGGTACTGACCAGCAGAAACGCACTCGAGTTCGACGAAGTAGGCATCAAGATCGGCGCCGCACTCGGCTGCGTTCCACCGGTGGTGCTGACGCTGGATCGGATCGAGACGGTTCGAGCAGAAGCAACCGATCTGTGGGTGACCACGAGGGATGGGTCCACGCCTACGAGGAAGCGATAGCCACGGAGTATCGCAAGGAACACGCTGAGCGCCTGGACCCGCCCGATGTCCTTCCTAGTTGCATCGCTCCTCGGCCTGATGGCCACACCAACCGGTGTCGACCACGGCTGGATCTCCCAACCACAGTTCGAGAAGGCCCGCGTCGCGCTGATCGTGGTCGACGGCCGCTTCAGGTCCATCTGGGTGCGCTGACAGGGGAGATCGGCGAAACACCGGTGTTTGCGTCCCAGGTCAGATTCCGTCGGGAATCGCCGTTCGTTCCTAGGGTTCGACGACGTCGAGTTCGTCGGCGGCGTAGGCGGCGCGCAGGACCTTCTTGTCGAACTTGCCGACGCTGGTCTTGGGTACCTCTTCGATGACGGTCCAACGCTCGGGGACCCACCACTTGACGACCTGGTCTGACAACCATTCCTTGACCTGGGCTGCGTCGACGGTGGTGCCCGCACGCGGGACGAGACATGCCAGCGGGCGCTCGTCCCACCGTTCGTCGGGCACACCTACCACAGCGGCTTCCATGACATCGGGGTGAGCCATCAGGGTGTTCTCGAGATCGACCGACGAGATCCACTCGCCGCCCGACTTGATGACATCCTTGACCCGGTCGGTGATCTGCACAAAGCCGTTCGGCTCGACGGTTCCCACATCGCCGGTGCGAAGCCAGCCGTCGTGGAACTTCTCGGACGCATCGACCTCGTAGTAGGCACCCGTGATCCACGGTCCGCGAACCTCGATCTCGCCGACGGCCTCTCCGTCCCACGGCAGTTCGGAACCGTCGTCGTCGCAGATGCGAAGCTCGACGCCTGGCAGAACCCGCCCGGTGCGCACACGCCAGTCGACCCGCTCGGACTCGTCGGCACCTGCCGGCGTCCACGACAGGGCGCACAGTGGCGACGTCTCAGTCATACCCCACCCCTGCAGCACGTCGACACCGAAGTGATCCTGATACGACTCGATGAGCGCCCTCGGAACGGCAGACCCGCCACAGACGATGTAGCGCAGCGACGACAGGTCGGCGTCGGGCGTGTTGTGGAGCATGTCGTTCAGAACCGTCGGCACCGCACCGGACAGGGTCGGACGCGTCGCCTCGATGACCTCGCTGAGCGGACCCGCCTGGAGGTACTGCTGCGGGAACACAAAATCGGCGCCCGCCCACCAGCCCGCATAGGGCATACCCCACGCCATCGCGTGGAACATCGGCACGATGACCAACATGCGATCGCGGTCGGTCATGCCGAGCATCGGAGCGCCCAGGACGGCCAGGCTGTGCAGATAGGTAGACCGCTGGCTGTACAACACACCCTTGGGGTCGCCGGTCGTGCCCGAGGTGTAACAAAGGCCCGCGCCGGCCCGCTCGTCGAGATCGGGGTATTCAAAGCCATCCGATTCGGCGTCGATCAGCTCCTCGTAGTCGAGGGTTTCGCCCAGCACCGACGTGTCGCCGTCGCCACACACGATGATGTGTTCGACCAAAGGGATCTTGTCGATGACCTGTGCCAGCATGGGCGCCAACGAGTCGTCGACGATGATCACCTTGTCGGCGGCGTGGTTGATGATGAACTCGAGGTGCTCGGGAAACAGGCGGATGTTCAGCGTGTGCAGCACTGCACCCATACAAGGAATGGCGTGATAGGCCTCGAGGTGACGCTGGTTGTTCCACATGAACGTGCCGACACGATCACCGGGCCGCACACCCAATCGGGCCAGCGCAGCGGCCAGACGGTCTGAGCGTTCCGCGACCTCGGCGAACGTCGCCTCGACCAGGCCATCGGCGGTGTAGGTGATGACCTTCGAATTGGCATGAACGCGCCGGCCGAACGAATTGATGTGTTGCACCGTCAGGGGGAAGTCCTGCATGGTGCTTGGCGTGAACTCTGCAGTCATTCGGCGAGACTACGCGCCATCGATCAGAAGAGCCAGATCACGAACTGCACGAGCCTCCACAGCAGGTACAGGGCCGTAAGCGCCACGATGAGCTTGAAGTGCCATGGCGCCCTCGGCTGGGCCAACCGGTCGGCCGAGGGCGCCGGCTTGTCGACCAACACCGTGCCCGAGTCGCAGAACGGGCACGTGCCGTCGTTTGTCACCGAGGTCGGTGTCACGTAGCGGTCGCACTCGTCGCACCAGGCCATCTCGTATGAAAGCTACGGAGGTTTCGCTTCAGTGACAACCACATTGCAGCCGATGTCATCGCCATGCTGCAGAGGCGAAACCACCCCAGTCTCGACCTGGTCATCTTGATGTTGCTCGCGTGGACCCACATGGCCGTCACCCACGTGACCGGTGGCGTCACAACGGCCGGAACGATGGCCATGGTCGGTGTCGCCGGAGTTGTCGGCGGCTTGTGCATCGTCTCGTTGGTGGACCAGGCACGCCACCGCCGCTACGTCGCCAGGGCCGTGACACAACGCCAAGCCCCTCCCCTGCTGATCGTCGAGGAGACCAAACGGGTCGTCCAGCAAACGGCGGCAGGCCAGCCGCGCCCCTCCGGTGGGGACACGACGCTCGATCCCGATGCCCATCCGAGGTTGACGTCGACCAGCGATCATCTCGCCCGGCTCGACCACATGTTGCTGAGGAAGCCGTCGAGTACAGATGTCGTCGGCGCCGTCACGATGGAGGCGACGCGCACCACGGACATCGCTTTGAGCGAGGCGCAGGCCGCTGACCTTCGCAGATCGATCATCGACCGGATCGCCTCACGACTCGACATCGCCGACACGATCAGCGTCTCGGCGAATGGCCGTTTCATGCTGCTGATCGAACGGGTCGATTCCAAGACGGCACTGGTCGATCACATCCGCTCCGTGGCGGCCGAACTGGCACGCCCACACGTTCTCGACGATCACTCCGAGCCGTTGAACGTCCGGACAGCAATCGCATTCGCCGACACCCGCACGCGTTGCGCCGACACCCTCTGGCGGCAGGCGCGCACAACCCTCGGCCTGACCGAAGCGGGCGATCTCGAGATCTTCGGTGGCAGCACCCACACGGCCCGCATCGAACGAACCGAGTTGCGAGCCGATCTGGTCAGGGCTCTGCGCGATGACCAGCTCGACGTCGACTATCAGCCGGTCCTTTCGACCCAGACCGGGGAGATCGTCGGCTTCGAGGCTCTCATGCGCTGGCATCACCCCAGCCGCGGTGTGATCGGCCCGACCACGTTCCTCCCGATCGCCGACGAGCTGAACCTGATCCCCGACATGGGGCGCTGGCTGATCGACAAGGCCGCAACCCAGCTGCGCATGTGGGATCTCGACCATCCGGATTCCGAGCTGACGATGGCAATCAACATCTCCGGTGCCGAGCTCGCCGATCACGGCCTCGCTGGAGCCATCGAACGCATCTGTGCCCGCCGCTCGGTTCTGCCCAGCCGGTTCATCCTCGAGGTGTCCGAGCGGTCGATCACAGACACGTCGGCACCCCTGCTTTCGGCCCTGTCTTCGACCGGTGCTCGCATAGCCCTCGACGACTTCGGCACAGGCAACCGGTCGCTCGCCGAACTTCAGGAAATGCCCGTCGACATGATCAAGATCGACAGGGCGGTCATCGCATCACTCGACACAGGGGACAACGCCCACGTTGCCAGCTCGATCGTCGAACTCGGCGAGCTACTCGGCAAGCCGATGGTGGCCGAGGGTGTCGAACGCCCTTCGCAGGCGGCGTTGTTGCACCGCTACGGATTCCAGTACGCCCAGGGTCACCTGTATGCCAGGGCGATGAGCCCGAACGGCGCAGATGCCCTGCTGGATCAGGCGAGTCGCCAGCAGTGGCGCATCGAAGCCCCAGCCGCCGCCATCGTCCACTGACCGCTCGCAGGCAAACCTCTTCGCTGTGGGCAGGTGTCCGAACCCGAAGGGTTCAGCGGCGGCGGACCCGCATCTTCACCGGAGTATTGCCCAGTTCAAACTCCTCGCGCAGCCGACGCTCGAGGTACCGCAGATATGAGGCCGGAATCTCCTTGTTCACGAACAGGGTGAACGTGGGCGGATCGGTTGCCCCCTGGGTCGCGTACAGGATACGCCCGCCATGTGGTGCGGGCTGAGCCGACTGGGCGAGCTGGATGACCTGGTTGATCTGACGGGTCGGGACCCGCTTGCGGTAGACCTCCATCGAGTCGGCGATGGCGGGCAGGAGACGGTGAACACCACGGCCCGACAGTGCAGATACGCGCAGCACAGGCGACTCACCCAGGAAATGCAGCCGCTTCTGCATCTGGTATTCCATGTCGTCCTTCTGCTCGCTGTCGAGCAGCTCCCACTTGTTGAGCAACACGACGATGGGCGAACCCGCCGCATCGATGCGTTCGGCCAGGCGCTGATCCTGGTGTGTGACACCCTCGGTTGCGTCGATCACGAGTAGAGCCACGTCGGCGCTGTCGACCGACTGGAGCGCACGGACCATCGAGTAGTACTCGGTGCCTTCGTCGATGCGAGCCTTGCGACGCATCCCGGCCGTGTCGACGAAACGGATGTCGCCCCACTCGGTCTCGACGACGGTATCGATCGAGTCGCGGGTGGTGCCGGCCAGGTCGTGTACGACGGACCTCTCGTCGCCGATCAGGCGGTTGAACAGGGTGGACTTGCCGACGTTCGGCCGCCCGACGATGGCAACACCGGGTACACCGTCATCGTGACCCGTTCCGGCATCTTCGGCAACCTCGTCTTCGGGTTCGGGGGGCAACATCGACATCATCAGGTCGAGCAGATCGCCCGTCGCCCGGCCGTGTAGGGCCGACGCCGGAACCGGCTCTCCCAGACCCAACCCGAGGAAGTCCCAGATCAGGTGCTCTCGTTCAGAGTTGTCGACCTTGTTGACCAGGAGCAGGTGGGGTGCGTCGATGTGGCGCAGCACGGTGGCGAACTGGTCGTCCTCCTCGGTGACCCCCGTCGTGGCGTCGACGACCATGACCACAAGATCGGCTTCGGACATGGCCTTCTCGGACTGCTGGGAGACCTTGTTGTCGAGAGCCGAACCACCCGGCATCCAGCCACCCGTGTCGACCAGCAAGAACGGGCGGCCCAGCCATTCGGCCTCGACCTCCTTGCGGTCGCGGGTAACACCAGGATTCTCCTCGACGATCGCGACGCGCCGTCCGACGATGCGGTTGAAGAGCGTCGACTTCCCGACGTTGGGTCGCCCGACGATTGCGACGACGGGAAGCTCTTTCGCTGGTGAACTGGACATCGGGACAAGGCTAACGGGATGTGCGCCGGTCAAACGTGTACCCGGCGCCCGAGTGCCTCGCGGAGCGACACCCCATCGGTCGCGATCACCTCGACCGGCCTGGCTAGGTCGTCGGGGGTGAGACCGTCGAGGAACCGCCCACCCGTCAAACAGACATCGGGCAGAAGGAAACGTTCGAGTTCGGGTTGAGACTGGAGCACACGATTGAGGTCCGAGCCCGTCAACAACCCCGCAACCGCAACGTTTCCACCGAAGAACCGGTTCTCGACGGCCAACACCGAGACGTCGGTTCGGCCGAGGTCGTCGATGAGCGGACCGAGCACACGTGCTCCGTACTCGCCCGTCAGAATCACTATCGGGGCGTCGTCGGGAACAGCACAAGACGTTGCCTCCGCCCGTCGCACCGACGGTTTCGACCCGATCTCGACCATCTGACCGGAACCTCCGAATGCCTCGGAATCCAAGTCGTCGAACACCCTGGGACCCACGTCAACTCCCCCGAGGTGCCCGCCGGCGGTTCGTTGTGCCCTGTACCCCTCGGCCGGCGCACCGTCGACCGAGTCGAAGAAGCCGCTCTGCACACCAACAATGTCGTCGGTGTGACCGCGGAACTCGCGCTCGAAAGCCCTGGCCATTCCGATGCCGTCCTCGTACATGTCGAAGCCGCCATAGACGGATCCATCGGGGAACGGTCTGTCGGCCAGCAGGTAGTACTCATCGGCGGCGTGAACCATCGGACGACCCAGCAGTTCGACGAAGATCGGTTGCCACGATTCGACGATGTCGACGACAGCCTCGGCTTCAGCCGTGGTGTGGGGGCGCATGGTGGGCTCGTTGGAGTAGAGCGACACACCCAACGGGACCGCCGCAACCGATGCCAGCTCGGGATAGAGATCGAGGACATCTCGCAGGGTGTCGTCGAGCACCACCCCGTCGTTGATCCCGGGACAGATGACCAGCTGGCCATGGACCTCGATCCCATGATCGAGCAACGCCCGCAGCCAACGCAGGCTCATGGCACCCCGACGGTTTCGAAGCAGGGTTGCCCTCACGTCGGGATCGGTCGCATGGATCGACACGTACAACGGCGACAGGCCCTCGGAGATGACCCGCTCGAGGTCGGCCTCGGTGAACCTGGTCAGGGTTGTGAAGTTGCCGTACAGGAACGACAGGCGATAGTCGTCGTCCTTGAGGTACAGGCTTCGCCGCAGTCCTTTGGGCAGCTGGTAGATGAAGCAGAACGCGCAGTGGTTGTCACATGTTCGAACCCGGTCAAAAAGGGCCGCATCGACTTCGGCGCCGAGTGGTTCACCGGCCTGCTTCTCGACCGTGATCGTGATATTCAGCCCTCCCCTGTCGAGCTCGAGCTCGATGTCGGGCTCGTCTACGAGTTGCTGCCATGCGATGACGTCGCGGGGGATCTCGCCGTCTATCGAAGCGATCTCGTCGCCGATCACCAGACCGGCTTTCGACGCGACCGACCCTTCGACGATTGCGACGATTCGGGGGCGAGACTGCACGTGCTGCAGGATAGGGCCGCCGGTCACATCGGCCGCGTTGCCACCGTCGCTAACATCGAGCGCAATGAACGTCGATCGAGTCCTGCTGGCCGCCCCACGAGGTTTCTGCGCCGGCGTCGAGATGGCCATCAAGGCCCTGGCGTGGATGGTCCGCACCTTCGATCCGCCCGTGTACTGCTACCACGAGATCGTCCACAACCAGATCGTGGTCGGACGTTTCGAACAGCTGGGGGTCGTGTTCGTCGACGACATCTCCGAGGTACCGGTCGGGCGGCCGATAATGCTGAGCGCTCACGGCTCGGCACCCGAAGTCGTCGAGGCCGCCCGCAAACAAGGCGGATATGTGGTGAACGCTGTCTGCCCGCTCGTCACGAAGGTGCACCACGAGGTCAGGGTCAGGGCAAGCAAGGGCTACCAGATCGTCTACATCGGCCACGAAGGACATGAGGAGGCCGTCGGAACGATGGCGGTCGCACCCGAGGCGATTCACCTGGTCGAGTACCGAGAGGACGTAGCCCTGCTTCCTCAATTCGCTTCTCCGACCGCCCTGCTCGCCCAGACGACCCTGTCGCACCGCGACTGGTCCGGAATTCTCGAACAGGTCCGCAGCAAGTTCCCCGACGTCTGGACACCGGGGCGCAGCGATCTCTGCTTCGCCACGACCAACAGGCAGAGCGCCCTGGCCCAGATCGCAGAACAATGCGACGTGGTCATCGTCATCGGCAGCGCCAACTCGTCCAACACCCGAGCTCTCGAGAAGCTGGCCCAGACATCTGGCGCCCCACAGGTGTTCAGGGTCAATACCGCAGACGAGCTACCCGCGGACCTGAGCGGGACGGTAGGTGTCACCGCCGGAGCATCGGCGCCAGAAGAACTCGTCAGCGAGGTCATTCAACGCCTGGCTCCTTCACTTGGCGTCACCGAGGTGTCGATCACGACCGAAGACGAGTACTTCCCGCCGCCTCGCGAACTTCGCGAACTGTTGAGCGCCATCGAGACAGCGGCATCGGTCTCGCTGGGAGCCCACTACGACGGGCGCTCCGGCCACACCGACAGAGAAGTCGCCGCTTCCGATGTGCTCGAGGCGCTGACCTGAACCCACTGGGGCTCCCCAGATTCAGCCGATGTGATACGCCCGGCGGGCGGTCCCGGCGAACAGATCGGATCGCTCGTCGGGTGTGTATCGCGCCGACATCTTCTTGAAAGCGTTCCAGAGTTCGACATAACCGACGGTCTGACCGTCGACCGGATAGTTCGACTCGAACATGCACCGCGATGGCCCGAACGTGTCGATGGCGAACCTCACCGTGTTGTCCCACATATCGACGATCGTGTCCGAACTCGGGTCCTCGACGGTGCGATCCCATCCCGTGCCGAACCGACTCATCCCGATGCCGCCAACCTTCAGCCACACGTTTTCGCATGCCGCCAGCTCGCCCAGATGCCTCCGAAGGTCTGCGTGAACCTCGTCCCACCGTCGAGCCCACGAGCCGATCCCAATCGGGCCACCGAGGTGGTTGACGATGATTCGTAGATCGGGCACGGCTCGGGCCAGGGCGACGACCTCGCCCAGCTGGTGGTGATATTGCCATGCGTCGAATGTCAGCCGCCGGGCAGCCAGCTCGCGTGCTCCGGCCTGGAACGCCGGTCGACGGTAGAGATCGGCCGGAGGTTCACCACGGCTTGAAACGACCTCGGATGTTCCAGAGATCGCACCGGAGTGACGGATTCCCCGGAATCTGCCGCCTGCGGCTTCGATGTGTGCGTCGAGCACGTCGCCGGCACCCTGACCCAAACCCAGGTTCACATGGCTCACGATCGCAGAGATGTGGGCACCCGGCGTCCGATCGCTGGTGTCGGCGCGAGCGGTCACAAAAAGGGTCTCTCCCACCGGACGCATCGATTCGGGCCCGGTCGTCAGGTAGTTGGAACCACAGTCGATGAACACCGTCTCGACCACGTTGTGGCCTGCCCCTGTGTCGGCACGGAGTTCGTCCAGGTCGTATCGGCCGTACGGCGTCTCGTGGTCCCACAGATGATGGTGTGCATCAACGATCTCGATTTCGGGTTCTATCGCAGTTTCTGCCACAGGTAGTCCGTCCCGTTCCGTCGCGAGTTCGAAGGGTTCACTCAATCCATGGGTGGGGGTTCGACGGCGGGATCGTAGACATTCCTGTTGCCGCATCGCACCTGGGCCCGGTCGAACAGCTCCTGGAGCGTTTCGCGCAGTTCGAGGCTCGTCTGCTGCACCGCCTTGCGCGAAATCCGGCCCGACTCCTTCTTCGGAGGAGCAGGAATGGGTTTGCCGACGACCATGTGCACCTTCACCGGGTGAATCATGTTGCGCCCCTTGGGCATGGCGGCTTCGGACCCACCTATGCCCACCGGAACGATCGGTACCCCACAGCGGGCGGCCACGTACACGGCACCGTCCTTGAGCGGATAGATCCTGGGTCCGCGTTTGCGCTCTCCTTCAGCGAACAACACCGCTGGTTCACCCCGATCGATGACTTCGATGGTGGTCTGGAGGGCCTCACGATCGGCCTGGTCGCGGCTGACGGGGAACCCACCCATCGACGAGAGGAACCATGCGGACGCCCTGTTCTTCCACATCGAATCCTTGCCCATGAACCTCAGCCGGCGGGGGCACCAACTCAGCATTGGTGTATCGAGATACGACCGATGCACCGGCGCCAGAACGAAAGCGCCGGTCTCGGGGATGTTCTCCTTGCCCTCGACGGAAAGGCGGAACAACACCTTGCAAGCCAGCCACGCCAGCGTTTGAAAGAACCGATAGCCGGCGCGAGCGGCGAGGCCCTCACCCGCGGAGAACCCGTCGCCTTCCGGACGGTGAACCGTGTCTTGTGACATAGACCTATTCCTCCCACACCCGACGCGTCCGTGATGCAATCTCCTCGACCAGATCTTCCACCGAACGATCGCTTGTGTCGACTACGACCGCATCGGCGGCGGCGCGAAGAGGGCTGTCGGCACGATTGCTGTCGGCCAGGTCGCGACGTTTGATGTCGGCTGTGATCTCATCGAGCGTCGCCAGGTCAGGACCGGTCAGCCCCTTCGACTCCATCTCGGCCAACCGTCGTGTCGCCCTGACGTCGACCCGGGCCGTGAGGTAGATCTTCAGCGGGGCGTCGGGGAACACGACGGTCCCGATATCGCGACCCTCGACCACACATCCGGGCCGACCGAGAGCGAACCGTCGCTGCAATCGAACCAACTCTCGGCGAACTGCGGGCACGGCCGAAACGGTGGAAACGACCGCAGTGACCTCTGGTGTGCGGATGGCTCTTGTCACGTCGACACCGTCGACGGTGACCTTCTCGGCCACCTCGATGGACAGGTCGCGCACCATCGATGCCACAGCATCGGAGTCTGCAGGATCGAGGCCCCGGTCGAGGGTTGCCCAGGTCGCCGCCCTGTACATTGCGCCGGTATCGAAGTGGGCGACACCAAGGGCTTCGGCGACGGCCCGAGACACGGTCGACTTGCCAGAGCCGGCGGGGCCGTCGAGGGCCAGAATGAACGAGGTCGACACTCCGAGCCCTTCGAGAAATGACCAGTATCCGGGGAAGGTCTTGGCCACGCAGCCGGGATCGGCGATCGACACACCCTCGTTCACCAGGCCGAGAAGGGCGAAACTCATCGCCATGCGATGGTCGTCGTAGGTCTGCACGACGGCCGGTGAGATCTCTCCTGGGTGGACGGTGAAACCATCGCCGTCGTCGGTCGCAGCGACGCCCAAGCGTTGGAGCTCGGTCACGACCGCGCCGATGCGGTCGGTCTCCTTCTGCCTGACGAAGCCGATGCCCGTCACCGTGGTTGCCCCTTCGGCTGTCGCCGCCACCACTGCCAGCGTCTGCGCCGTGTCGGAAATCTGCGACATGTCGGCATCGACGCCGACGAGTGCCGCTGCGTCTTCGTCGGTGCAATCGACGGTGATAGAGCTTCCGTCGTCGATGACGGTCGCTCCCATGTCCGCCAGAACCTCGACAAAACCGATATCGCCCTGCAACACATCGCGGCTGAGCCCAGCGACCTTGACCCGGCCACGGGTGACCGCAGCTGCGGCAAAGGCATACGAAGCCGCCGAAGCATCTGGCTCGATCGTCACGTCGGCGGCCGTGTAGCCACCACCGGCTACGACCCATTCGCTGCCGCCGTCGATCGGTTCGGTGACGTCGGCCCCGAACATGCGCATCACGGCAACCGTCATGTCGACGTAGGGTCGGCTGACCAGTTCGGTGGTGACCCGCAGGGCCAGACCATCGCTGAACAACGGCCCCGACATCAACAACCCGGACAGGAACTGGCTGGAGACATCACCGGCGACCTCGACCACTCCCCCTGGCAACCCGGCACCCGACACCAACATCGGCAGACGCCCCGACTCGTCCAGGGACTCGACCCTGCCACCGAGAGCCTCGAGGGCCGCTATCTGATCGTCGAAAGGCCTCGCCCTCAACTGCACATCACCGTCGAGGTTCCATCTACCCGGAAGTGCTGCTAGCGCGGGGAGGAGGAAACGCCCCGTCGTGCCGCTCTGATTGGCGTTCAGGTTCGCCGAAGCCACCGAAGGGTGGCCCCCGATGCCGGTGACGCGAGCGGTGCACACATCGCGATCGATGTCGAGCCCGACTCCGAGGGTCTCCAACGACGACATCATCGCCGCGGTGTCGTCGGCGAACAGGACACCACACAGATTGCTTTCACCCTCGGCTAGCCCTGCAACCAGGAGCGCGCGGTTGGTGATGCTCTTTGAACCCGGAACCACAACGACGGTATCGATCGGCCGCCTGACCCCGATCACCTCATATGGCATCGAGCCGGCTCGCTCGCCCCCGGGCCGGCCCAATGGATCGTCATCGTGCGGCGAGGTCATGCCAGCTCCCTGACGCCGGGGCGGAACCCGCGAGCCAATAACCCACCTCGGAACAGATCGATCTGGTCGGCTTCGATGACGAGCACCATGACGCCGAAGTCGCCCTCTGGTGAATGAGCGACCTCGAAGTCGTAGACGTTGACGGCCAACTCGCCGGCCAGGGTGAAGACCTCAGCCGCCGACCCGGGTCGATCCGGAATCGGGATACGAACCTCGGCCAACTGATCGGATGTGGGAGCACTCGAAGGCAGGTTCGTGCGTGCGGCCCTGGCCTCACGCAACGAATCGAAGATCGCGTCTCGATCGGACTCGGCAACACTCGAGCGAAGCCGATTCAGCTCGCCCACCAGGGCGTCGATGACGGCGACGATCGCCTCCTGGTTCTCGACGCAGATATCGGGCCAGATGGCCGGATGCCCAGCAGCGACGCGGGTCATGTCGCGAAAACCACCGGCCGCCAACCTCAGGAGGGCCACGTGATCGACCGATCTGGCGTCGGCCAGCCTCATCAGCGCCGCTGCGGTCAGGTGAGGTACATGGCTGACGACGGCGACGATCTCGTCGTGTCGCTCGGCGTCGACGGCCAGTACATCGGCCCCCAACGATCTGAGGACCGAAGCGACGACGGCGACGGTCTCGTCGGCCGTGGCAGCGCTGGGTGTCAGCACCCACACGGCGCCCTGGAACATGTCGGCGCGGCTGCCTCCGAGGCCCTCCTGCTCGCTGCCGGCCATCGGGTGCCCACCGACAAAACGCGGGTTGTCGACGGCAGAGACGATACGACTCTTCACCGAGGCGACATCGGTGACCAAACCCGCGGTGCTCTCGAGCAGCTCCTCGGCGACCAGCGGCACCGAAGACGCCGGTATCGCCACGAATGTGATGTCGGCTGACCGGTCCAGGCAGACCATATCGATGGCCCCACGTTCCAGCGCCTCGTCCTGACGGTCGGCAACGGTATCGATGCCGTTGACGTGCCAACCCTGCTGCCGCAGAGCCAGAGCAACGCTGCCGCCGATGAGGCCCAGTCCGACGATGTTTGCAGTACGTCGTTCCTCGAGGGTCATGACCCGGCGGCCAGATCGGGACGCAGAGCGACCGCCGCGTGAAGGAAGACGTGTTTGATCTCCGAACGCGCCAGATCGGTTTCGATGTACATGATCAGGCGCACACACAGCGGTAGGGAGCCGAGAACATCGAGCTCCTGAGCACCCACCAGCGGCACATCGCTGAGGTCGACACCCTTCCTGGCGGCGGTCGCCGGGTGCATGCTCGCGATATCGGGGGTTGTGGTGAACAGGATCGATATGACGTCGGCGTTCTCGACGCCGTTGCACAACATCACCTCGTTGACCAAGGCGGGAACCCGCTCGCTCAACTGTTCGACGGTGTCGGCTTCTACGGTCGTTGCGCCGCGCACGGCTCTCACAGAACTCACGGCGCCAGAGCGTACCGCCTGGGTCAGCGCGCCACCGCTGTCGAGTAGAGGGATCGCACCTCTTCGAACGTCAATTCGCGCCATTGGCCCGCCTTGAGCTTGTTCTCGGCCAGTGGTCCGATGCGGGTGCGCACCAGCCGCAGGACCGGGTGGCCAACCACTTCACACATGCGCCGCACCTGGCGATTGCGACCTTCGTGGATAACGATGCGGAGCAGGCCGGGCGAGGGCTGCGACACCTTGGCGGGTGCCGTCATGCCATCCTCGAGCTCGACACCCTCACGAAGCCGGCGCAGGGTACCCCTGGTCGGATTGCCCTCGACATGGGCCAGATACTCCTTGTCGACACCAAACGACGGATGGGTCAGCCGATGGGTCAGGTCACCATCGTTGGTCAACAAGATGAGGCCCTCGGTGTCGTAGTCGAGTCGACCGACAGGGAACACACGGGGTTCGCCTGGCACCAACTCGACGACCGTCTTGCGCCCCTGTGGATCACTAGCCGTCGACACCACCTGCCCTGGCTTGTTCAGCAGCCGGTAGACAAGGTCGGGTCTCACCGGAACGCGTGAGCCGTCGATCTCGACAATGGCCGAATCGCTGTCGATTCGCTGGCCCAGCGTCGCAACCTCACCGTCGACGGTGACACGACCGGCCGCGATCATGTCATCGCACGTGCGCCTGCTGCCAAGGCCCAACCTGGCGAGGATCTTCTGCAATCGCTCGCCCTCGCGATGATGTCCGTCGGGAAACTCGTCTGTTTCCATTTCTCGCCTTCTGGGTTGCCCACCGTGCGGCTCGGTGCCCATTTCTCGCCTTCTGGGTTGCCCACCGTGCGGCTCGGTGCCCATTTCTCGCCTTCTGGGTTGCCCACCGTGCGGCTCGGTCAGGACTCGACTTCGAGACCCTTGGTGACCGCCTCTCGTGCTGCCCGCTGCTCGTCGGGCGTCCTCAAACCCCGCTCGAGAGCCTCAACGATGGAGCCCTCGGGCACAAAACCACCGAGAGGAGGAAGATCGTCGGTCGAATCGAGCCCCAACTTCTCGAGGAACACGTCGGTCGTGCCGTACAGAACCGCCTGGCCAGGACCGGGATCTCGACCGACCTCACCGACGTAGCCCCTGGTCTCGAGCGAACGCAGAACACCATCCACGTTCACACCCCTGATCGCCGATATCTGGGCCCGCGACATGGGCTGTTTGTAGGCGACGATGGCGAGGGTCTCCATGGCCGCAGCCGACAGGCGAGCCGACTGTCCCTCGAGCACAAATCGCTCGACGTAGGCGGCCTGGTCGGCCGCGGTCTGATAGCGATAGCCGCCGGCGACCTTGGCAATCGTGAAGCCTCGGCCTTGTCGTCGGTACTCGGCCGCCAGATCTCGGCACAGCTGCTCGACAGACACGGTTGCAATCTCGAGTAGCTGCGCCAGCAGGTTCGGGTCGACCGGCTGATCGGCAGCGATCAGGACCGCCTCGAGCGCAGCCCGCGTTTCGGTCGTGACGGGCCGATCATGTGACTCGGGGGTGGGATCGATCTGTGACATTGTCTCGCCTTCTGGTCGGTGTCGAGGCCAACACCGTGCGGCTCGGTTGGACTACCCGCTGTAGACGTCCACTTCGATGGAAAGCCCTGACGACACATCGTCGTCGGAGGTGCCGGTCCACTCGATCTCGAGATCGCCGAAATTGCGGACCTGGGCGAGCTCGACCATGCCGGCCTTGTACAGCTCGAGCACCGCTAGGAACCGAACGACGATGTCGAGTCTTGCGACGAGGCTCTCGGTGAGGGTGCGAAACGAGACCTTGCCCAAACGCGGGAGTTCGTCCACCAGCTCGCTGACGGCATCGGTGACCGAGATCCTGATCGGTGCGATGTGATCGGTCTCGACCTTGGCGATCGGTTTCGGCGTGATCGCCCTGACGAAGGCGCGCCGAAGGTCATCTGGGACCACACCTGCCAACAGGTCAGGGGTGAGCTCGTGGAAACGCTCGTCTGGGCCCGCCGTGCGCGGAAAGCACAGGGATGCATCGTCGGCGATCGAGCGCATGGTGGCAGCGGCGTTCTTGAACGTCTTGCACTCGATGAGGCGAGCGAGCAGGAGGTCTCTCTCCTCCCAGAGCATCAGCTCGTCATCGAGATCGATGTCTTGGGCGGATGGCAACAAACGCCGAGTCTTCAGCTCGACAAGGGTCGCTGCGATGAGCAGGAACTCGGTTGCGATGTCGAGGTTCAGCTCGTCGCTGGCTTCGGTCATGCGGTCGAGTTCGCGCAGGTATGCGTCGACGATGGTCGAGAGCTGAACCTCGTAGAGATCGACCTCTTCGCGCAGGATCAGGTGCAAGAGAAGGTCGAAAGGCCCGTCGAACACCTCTGTGTGAACCGAATACGGCATCGAGACAGCCTATCGCGGAGGTCGGGACGAATAACACCCCTGTCATTCGTGTTGAATGGTGGTGTGTTCAATCGCTTCAAGCGGGAGTTCCCGGCAGATCCGAGACTCGCTGCGACCAACGAGACCGCTCAGGCGTGGGATCGCATCATAGGAGTCGATCGGGCAATAGCGGTCTTCAGGGGGTCGGCTCGCGCCGCCGCGAAGATCGCGACCAGGTTGGCGGCGCTCGAAACCAGGCAGCCCGTCGAGCGCGACAGGCAGGTCTCGAGCCATGAATGGTCGGGTTCGGCCGAGCTGGTCGTCGGCCACACGTCGCCGGGCCTGCGAGCAGGCCAGCCATTTCATCGAAGGGTCCTGCGAAGCGACTACGTCACCGGCTTTCCGGCAGGCTGGCTGAGGGTGTCGCCCGTCGAGCTCTTGTGGCAACCGACGCCACGGCGCGACGGCTCGCCGTCGAGCACATCGATCGATGTGGCCAGGATGCCCGCCTCCGACATCGTCGACATCGAGCTGGTCAGCCTCGGACGTCATGGTGCGGGGATGACAGTGACCGGCGCCTCCGACGACCAGCTCTGGTTGTACCTGCCAGATCGCCGAAAAGTTGATGATATGGCCCTGCGGCTTCGATACGGTGACCGGTCATGACTCGTGTCTTCTCCGGTATCCAGCCCTCGGGCGAAATGCATCTCGGCAACTACCTCGGCGCTGTTCGCCAGTGGGTCATCGATCAACACGAGTACGACTCCATCTTCTGCGCCGTCGACCTTCACGCCATCACGACCCAACAAGACCCAGACGATCTGCGCTCCAAAACACTCGATACCGTCGCCGGTCTCATCGCTGCGGGGCTCGACCCCGAACAGTGCATCCTTCTCGTTCAGAGCCATGTGCACGAACACACGGACCTCGCGTGGCTGCTCGAGTGCACCGTCTCGTTCGGCGAGCTGAGCCGCATGACCCAGTTCAAGGACAAGTCGGCGCGGCAATCGGGCGACTTCGTGTCGGCAGGCCTGTTCACCTACCCCGCGCTCATGGCCGCCGACATCCTCTTGTACGACACCGATCGTGTTCCGGTGGGCGAGGACCAGCGCCAACATCTGGAGCTGGCCCGCGATGTCGCCACCCGTTTCAACTCGCGCTACGGCGACACCTTTGTGGTTCCCGAGGCCGCAATCCCCAAGACGGCTGCACGTGTCATGGACCTCCAGGCGCCCCACAACAAGATGTCGAAGTCTGTGGACTCGGTCGCAGGAACCGTCCTGGTGTTCGAGGAGCCATCTGCAATCGCCAAGAAGTTCAAGCGTGCGGTCACCGACTCCGACACCGAGGTCCGCTTCGACCCCGACGAAAAGCCCGGCGTATCAAACCTGCTGTCGATCCTTGCGGCATGTGTCGGACGCGAACCCGCCGACGTCGCCGACGAATACACGCGCTACGGCGACCTCAAGGTAGCGACAGCCGAAGCGGTTCTCGCCGTCCTCGAACCCATCCAGACCCGTCGAACCGAGCTGCTCGCCGATCCCGCCGAACTCGCCCGCCTCATCGAGATCGGTGCGTCGAAGGCCGAGGAGCTGGCCGTCAAGGTGATGGACCGGGCTCGCAACGCCATGGGTTTCCTCCCCCGCGGATAACACATTGCCGCCGCGGGGCACCCGACCGACCGGGTTCGAAGATGAATGGACCGACTCCGGCGCACAGTGCTAGCAAGGTCGTTCATCGACGATCATGCGAGGTGTTGGCGAGCGGGTGAATCTGGACGAGTTCGGCGAGAGGTTTGACCAACTTCCCGACGCTGTCGTGCTCATCGACGGCGTCGGCACGCTGCGCGCTGCCAACGTCACCACCGAACAACGATACGGCTGGACTCGAGACGAATGGATGGGTCGCAGCCTCCTCGACCTCGTCCACCCCGACGATCTCGAGTGGGCGGTCTCGTCGCTGGGAACCGTCACCGACCGCAACGTTGGAACACCGATCGAGCTGCGAATCCAGAGCACCGAGGGTTGGCGGCTCGTCGAGGTGGTCGGTCGATCGATCGACATCGAAGGCGATAGCTGCATCCTGATAGCGGCAAGAGACCTGACCGAACGCCGCCGCTGGGAGGTCGCCGGCGACGACACCGAGCTGCTCCGGACCGTCCTCCAGAATGCGGCAAGCCTCACCCTTCTGACCGACCGCGGGGGTGTCATCCAGGCGGTATCGGCAGCGCTCATCCGCCTCACCGGGTTCGGTCCCGACGCGACGATCGGGCGCAACCTGACCGAACTCGTGGCCGAGAACGATCGCACGAGGCTGGAGCGCTCGATTGCGGCAACAGCCCAGCGGGAACACGGAAACACAACACTCGAGGCCTCCCTGCTGGCTGTCGGTCGTCCGGCGGTGCCGTGTCAGCTCACGATCGTGAACCTCCTCGACGACCCCACAGTCGAAGGACTGGTCGTCTCGGGCCACGACATCTCCGAGTTGTGGCAGACCCGCAAAGAGCTGGAACACATGGCGAGGCACGACCCGTTGACCGGGTTGCCGAACCGCACCCAGTTGAGCCGCTTCCTCGGACGATCGATTGAAGAAACCGTTGCCGGAGGACCCGGCGTCATCGTCGCCTTCATCGACCTCGACCGGTTCAAGCCGGTGAATGATCTCTATGGCCACGAGAGTGGCGACGATCTGCTGGTCACTGTTGCCGCCAGGCTGAGAGACGCAGTCCGCGACGAGGATCTTGTTGCCCGCTTCGGAGGTGACGAGTTCGTCGTTGTGGCCAACGGCCGCGGAATCGAAGCCGCCGACCTCGTCGGGCGCCTGAACGACACTCTCTCCGGTCCGTTCCATCTCTCGGTCGGGGTGGTCCACATCTCAGCGAGCATCGGTGTCGTTCGGGCAGGCGCCGGCGACGACGTAGACACCGTCTTGGCCGAAGCCGACAATGCCATGTACGCGGTCAAGAACGACCTCAAGCACACCGTTGCATCGACCCGCACGGTTGCGGCCCGACGTCAACTCGCCGACCGGATCACCCAGGCCTTCGAGATGAACGAATTCGAGGTGCACTACCAACCGATCGTCGAGCTCGAGACCGGCGAGTGGACAAGCCTCGAGGCGGTCGCCAGATGGCGCCATCACGAGCAGGGCCTACTGTTGCCCTCCGACTTCCTCGACATCGTCGAGGACATCGGGCTCGGCATCGTGCTGGGCGAAACGGTCGTCGACGCGGTCGGCTCCGATCTGGAACGGCTGCGTCTGGCGACGGGAGCCACGCCATCGGTCGCCGTGAACGCGTCGGCCGATGAGATGACGAGCCCCGAGTACCCGGCCATGATCTCGTCTGCCCTCGAACGATGGCAGGTCGGGTCCGAACGTCTGACGATCGAGATATCGGAGCGTTCGATTCTGGGCAGGGGCGGGCGTACGAGCAGGGCGATACCTGCCAACCTGGCTTCACTCGCCGAGGCCGGAGTCAGCATCGCTGTCGACGACTTCGGGACCGGGTACTCATCGCTGACCCATCTGGTGACATTCCCGATCGACCGGATCAAGATCGACCGCTCTTTCGTGACCGGCCTCGTCGCCGACAGTCAACGCCGTTCGGTCATCGCCGCCCTCATCGGGCTGGCGGAGAGCACCAACATGAGTGTCGTCGCAGAGGGCATAGACCACGCCGATCAGGTCGCCGTTCTGCGGACGCTCGGTTGCCGCCTCGGGCAGGGTTTCCACTACGCGGCACCCATGCCCTACGACGACCTGGAAGCGGCTTTGCGCACCGCTGATCCAGCTGCGGAAGATCCACCTTCCTGACAGCACCCCGGAGCTCGTTCCCCGACGGTTTCCGGCCGCGGCCGGGCCCGCCGCGGCCGAAGACGAGCGCACTGGTCAACCGGCGATGCTGACGCTAACTCCGAGGTGCATCGCGGCACCGATCACCACAGCGATGTGCCAGATCTCGTGGAACCCGAACACGTTCGGCCAGGGGTCCGGTGTCCGCCCGATCAACACCAGCCCACCGACCAGATAGAAGGCTCCGCCGGCGACGATGACACCTACCGTCCGCCAGCCCATCGAACCGATCATCCACGGCAGCAACAACGCAGCCCCACCGGCCAACGTCGCGTACATCCAGCTGTGCATGCGCTCCTCCTCGAGCTCGAGATGGCGCAGCTTGATCATCATGCTGTTCACGGCGATGCCCCATATGGCCAACATGGCGGGTATACCGAGCCATGGATCGAGGGCCAGCAACAACACGGGTGTGTACGACCCGGCGATCAGGCCGTAGATGGCGGCGTGGTCGGCCCGACGGGCGAAGCGCCGCACCCGGTCGTCGGTTGTGTGACGGTGATAGAACGCGCTCGTCAACAAGAGCAACTGAAGGTTGAACAGGTGCACACCGAGGGCAAACGTCGCCAGCGGGCCTTCGGCCGACAACAACAACGGGATGAACAGGGCCGCGACCACAACGGCGGCCAGCTCGTGGAAATAGCCCCGCAACGCGGGGGGTTCCGGTCTGGCCAGCAGCGGTCTCACCCGCCGAGAACCCTCGCTGCGACCGTTCGGCCGGGAGCCGGTCATCGGTTCGGGACAACAAACGTGAGGTCGAGCTTCACCAGCTCGCCCCAGATGACCACCGCGTACAGATCGCCGTCGGCGCCCAGGTTCAACGAGACGAGACCCGGCAGCTTCGGCCGGCGCACCTCGACCCCGTCCGAGCCGAGCAACATGACGGCGCCCCCGAGGTCGCCGAAGACCACGGCACCATCGGCAGCGCCGTGTTGATCACCCCTCAAGACGACTCCACCGATCGAGGAGTAGCCGATGTCGCGACCCCACTCGTGGACCGGCATAGCTACCTCGCCCCCATCGAGGTCGCTGATCTGGCGCGTGCCCTCGTACAGGTTCCATCCAAAGTCGCGAACGCGGGCATCGACTGCAACAACATTCAGCTCCTCGGTGGTCGCGTTGCCGACATCACCGACCCAGAGATCGCCGGTTGGTTCGTCGAGGAAGATGCGCCACGGGTTGCGAAATCCATAGGCCCAGATCTCATCGGCGATGTCGGGTTCGGCGACGAAGGGATTGTCGCCCGGCACGTCGTAGCCGGAGTCGTCGAGACGTGGCACGATGCGCAACACGGTGCCGAGGTAGTTCGAGAGATCGCGTGCGTCGTCACCTCCCGAAGCGCCGCCATCGCCGATGCCGATGAACAACACACCGTCGCGGCCGAACACGATGCCACCGCCGTTGTGGCCCGGCCCTGGCTGGTCCTGACCGATGACAAAACGCTCGGAGTCCGCCACGGCGATCAGCGACGTGGCTTCGGGCCTGTCACCGAGCGCCCACGAAGCGACGACGTTGTCGCCGTCGGTATCGGTGAAGTGAACGTACATGCGCTCGTCGTCGGGATGGAAGGCGATGCCCAGCAAACCTCGTTCAGACGAACCTCCTTGTTGCACAGAGGTCCGGTCTGTCAGGTCGAGCACCACCGTCGGCTCGGATCCGGGCTCGACACGCCACACCGGGCCGAGTTGACCGATGACGTACAAGGCGCCATCCGGGCCGACGGCTGCACCGGTCGGAAACTCGAAGGTCGCCACGGTGGTGACCTCGAAGTCGACACCGACGAGGCTGTCGACGGTCGGCAGCAGCGCAGGTGGAACCGTGGTTGTGGTGATGGGGGGCGTCGTGGTCGTGGTCGACTCGACAGGAGCTGTGTCGGTGGATGTTGTGGTTGTGGCTGCCGCAGAGGTCGATGTCGTGGTGAGGATCGACGGCTCGACTATCTCGGGTGCCGACGACCCCGAACACGCACCACCGACACCGACGAGGACTGCGACCACGAGGCCGGCGACCACACGAGGCGAGAGTGATTGCACCTTCTCAGGATGCCCGATCGTCGGCCGCCTGCAGTACGCGGCCCACATCGGCTGGGATCGTCCAACGAGTGGGTGGCATGTGGTGTTCGCGAGCCCATGCCCTCACCCTCGGATCGCTGCCCACGGAAGCCAACAGCACAGCACCGGCTTCGGTGTAGCGAAGGTACTCACCCACTCGCCCGAACCAGCCCGGAAGCCGGGTGGCCCTTGGCACGAACCGCTCGGGGATCAGTGGCTCCATCAGGGTTGCAAGGACACGTCCCGCCACACCCACACCCGATTCGATCTTGCCCACGTCGTGGAGCAAGGCGGCCGCGACAATCCACGATCTGGGCGATAGTTCGAGCTGGGATGCAACATCGCGGGCGACCGACACGCCATGTGCCTGGTCGTTGATGGTCATCTTGTCGAACAACGCGTACTCGGGTCCCGACAACACCGACTTGACCCAGTCGACGTCATCCATCTCGACGGAGGCAGGCCTCAACGAACCAAAAAACCGTCTGACCAGATGCCGCGCACGCCGGCTCAGCTCCCCGCTGTTCACCGCTGTCCCCAGACATTGTTTGTTGATCCTGCCAGACGTCGACGACGGCCGAACCGCCGAGCGCAGGGATCGCCAGCAGGTTGAACAGAGCCAACACGTGCCGGTCGGGCCGAAGGATTTCGAAGATGATCAATGCACCCGGCGCGGCGCACGACGTGGTGTCCGAAACGGTCGGGGGTCCATGTGTGGGCAATCTCTTGGAACACGAGAGGAGGCATCTTCACAACGATCGATCCCGCGGTGAAGATCACCTCGTTCATGGGAGGGTCCTGGTCATCGGCTACAGGTTGCCCGATTCCTGGCTCATTCGCGCCGCGCCCTGGGATGAGCATCGTTGTAGACGCGCCGCAACCTCTCCTGGGACACCGCCGTATAACGCTGGGTCGACGAGATGGACACGTGCCCCAACAACTCCTGAACGGACCTGATGTCGGCACCGTGATCGAGGAGATGCGTCGCACACGAATGGCGAAGCACGTGTGGGGTCAGCTCGTCGGGACCCAATCCGACCCGTTCGCCGTGTTTGCGAACGATCAGCCAGGCACCCTGTCGGGTCAGTCGCCTGGCTCGCGAGTTCAAGAACACCGCCTCGGCGTCGCCGCGTGGCAGTGCCCGCTCCCCCACGACCACATCACGTCCCGCACCGGACAGCCACTCGCCCAACGCAACCCCAGCATGGCGCCCGAACGGAACGATACGTTCCCTGCGGCCCTTGCCGAATGCCCTGATCAGCCTTGCCTCCAGATCGATGTCTCCCAGCGACAAACCGACGAGCTCCGAGATGCGAAGACCGGTTCCATACAGGGTCTCGAGCATGGCCCGATCTCTGCGAACCAGCGGCTCGGCGCCAACAGGTGATGCCAGCAACGACCGGATCCGACCCTCGCTCAGCGCCTTCGGCAACCCCCTTGGGACACGCGGGACGTCGAGAGCCGCTGTGGGGTCGACATCGGCCTCGGACTCGACGACCAGAAACCGATGCAACGATCGGATCGACACGGTCGCTCGTGCAACGGTCGACGGAGCACGCCCGAGTACCCGCAGATGAGCTATGTAGTCGGCCACGTCGGCCTCAGACGCGTCGGGGGCCCCGCGCCCCCTCGCCGACAACCAAGTCAGGTAGGCCACCAGATCGCGCCTGTAGGCACCGACGGTGTTCGGGGTTCGCCCTCGCTCGACCGACAGCCAGCTGAGGAACTCGTCGAGTTCGGGAGCGACGCCGAGCTGAGGCTCTCCGTTCACGCCCCGAGGAACCCCTCGCAGCGATACTGGTAGACGGCGAGGATTGTCTTGGCATCGGTCATCTCGCCAGAAGCCACCACCTCGTCGAATTCGGCAGGCGAGAGCTCGACGACACTCATGTGTTGCTCCTCGATGCCGTCGGCCTCTGGCGCCTCCTGGCGCAAGCCGGTGCCAACGAAGATCGAGACCTCTTCGTTGGTGAACCCCGGCGCCGTGTGAACACTGACCATCGGGACCAGCGTCGCCGCGACATAACCGGTCTCTTCGGCCAGCTCGCGAGCTGCCGCTGCGGCCGCGTCCTCTCCGTGTTTGTCGCGTACGCCGGCAGGCAGTTCGAGCGTCTCTCGTCCCAAGGGTGTTCGGTATTGCCGCACCAACACGTAAGAGCCGTCGTCGGTGATCGGTAGAACTGCCACCGCTCCGGGATGATGGACGAAGTCGCGTTCGAATTCCTCGCCGTCAGGCCCACGAAAGTGCAGCGTCGACATGCGGACCATACGCCCCTGATAGCGCACGGTCTCGTCGACCTGCTCGAACCCTGTGCCGGCGGGAGTGGTGGATTCCGAGCTCATAGGGCATCGAGGGAGTCGACATCGATGAGATGGGGATTACGGCCCTCTGCACGCACGAGGGCCGCCCCGACGAGCGCCCTGAACAACGGGGCGGGCCGGTTCGGTCGGCTCTTCAGCTCGGGATGGGCCTGGGTGCCGATCCAGAAGGGGTGATCGTCGAGTTCGACGAACTCGACGAGACGATCGTCTGGCGATAGGCCGCTGCAACGCAGGCCGGCTTCTTCGAGTCGGGCACGGTAGTCGTTGTTCACCTCCCAACGATGGCGATGGCGCTCGTAGATCAGGTTCGACCCGTAGATGGCGGCAACCCGGCTGTCGTCGGCCAGCTTCGCCGGATAGGTCCCCAGCCTCATGGTTCCACCCTTGTCGGTGATGTTGCGCTGAGCGTCCATGAGATCGATGACGGCGTGTTCGGCGTCGGTCTCGAACTCGCTGCTGATAGCCCCCGTCAGCCCCAACACATTGCGGGCGAACTCGATGGTCATCGCCTGAAGACCGAGACACAGGCCAAGGCACGGAACCTCGTTCTCTCTGGCGTACTGAGCGGCGGCGATCTTGCCCTCGATGCCGCGCTCGCCGAATCCTCCGGGAATGACGATGCCGTCGAGATCGTGCAGCTTCTCGTGGGCCAGCAGACCCTCGACCTCCTCGGCCTGGACCCAGCGAATTTCGGCCTTGGCCCCGTGGTGATAACCACCGTGCCGCAGTGCTTCGGCCACCGAAAGGTAGGCGTCCGGCAGCTCGACGTACTTGCCGACGATTCCGATCTTCACCGGGTCGACAGCGTTCTCGACGCGCTCGACCAGGCTCTTCCACTCGGTGAGGTCGACGGGAAGATCGCCGATCCTCAACCGTTCACAAACAAAGGAGTCGAGACCCTCGTGGTGCAAGGTGAGGGGCACCTCGTAGAGGTTTGTGGCGTCGGCTGCGTTGACAACACCGGCCAGTTCGACGTCGCACAGGCGCGAGATCTTGGATCGCAGGTCTGCCTCGACGGGTTTGTCGCTGCGAAGAACGATGGCGTCGGGCTGGATGCCTCGGCTGCGCAACTCGGTGACCGAGTGCTGCGTCGGCTTGGTCTTCTGCTCGCCAGATGGTCCGAGGAACGGCACGAGGGTGACGTGTACGTAGCAGACGTTGTCGCGCCCCACGTCGAGACGAAACTGTCGAATCGCTTCCAGGAACGGCAGGATCTCGATGTCGCCAACGGTTCCGCCGACCTCGGTTATGACGACGTCGACGCCCTCGCGTGCCAGACGTTTGATACGCGACTTGATCTCGTCTGTGATGTGGGGAATGACCTGGACGGTCTTGCCGAGATAGTCGCCACGGCGCTCGGCGGCCAGCACCGCCTGGTATATCGATCCGGTGGTCGCGTTCGAGTCGCGGGTGAGGCTCTCGTCGATGAACCGCTCGTAGTGGCCGAGGTCGAGATCGGTCTCTCCCCCGTCGTCGGTTACGTATACCTCGCCGTGTTCGTAGGGGTTCATCGTCCCCGGATCGACGTTGATGTAGGGGTCGAGTTTCTGCATCGTCACCCGGAGACCCCGAGCTTTCAGCAGTCGTCCCAACGATGACGCAGTGATGCCCTTGCCCAATGAGCTGGTTACACCTCCGGTCACGAAGATGTGTTTGGTCACGCAGATCCCTTCCGAAGTTCCCTCGTGTGTGGGGGAATCACAGTCCTGTAACTTTCGGTCGGGAGTCCAACCTACACCGCGCGTCCGGTCATGTCGATGGCGCGCAGGACGGGGTTTGCGGCGATGACCTTCGAGAACGAAACCTTCTCGCTCAACACGTTCAGTCCTGCGACGACCACCAGTGCGATCCAGAGCCCGACAGGGGGTGTTACAACAACCGCCGACACGGCCAGCAAGGCACCGATGACGTTCACGCCCGTGTCACCTTGCATGAGGTGTTCGCCGAGCTCGAACGGTGCCAGGCCTGCGGCCGCGCCGACCACAAGAGCGGCGATCGCGACCTCGGGAGCCAGAGCGGTGGAGGCTGCCAGGCCAACGAACACAAGAACGGCGACCTTCGTCGTGCGGGCGGGCGCGCGGTCGAACAGGTTTGCCAGATTGGCCGCGAGAGCGATGAAGAGGGTGTCGCGCACCCAGCCGGCGACGCCGCCGCTTGTGATGAGACCGGCGGTCATTGCCGCAACAAGCCCTCCACCGCCCATCTTCAACAGCCCGGTGGTCACCTTCCCGCGACGCAAGGCCCGCAGGTGACCGCGGAACCCACCACCACTCGAATCCGCGCCGAGGTCGTCGAGCAGGCCGAGAACACCAAAACCAGCGGCCGCCTGGAATCCGGCGAACGAAACCTCGGAATCGATCGACTCCGACACCGCTAGCAGCACCAATGACCCCGCTGCGGCAATCAGAACGACGACGACACCGGCGATGGCGGGAATCCGATTCCCCCGAAAGTTGGTACGACACAACGACGGGGTCGAAAGGGGTGTCCTCAGCACGAGCCACATCGACAAGGCGGCCAACACCGCACAAACCAATGTGGCAACAACGATCACCGCACGAACCTAGCAGCGTGGGTCGACCTCTCCATCGATGATCTTGAATCAAGTTGATACGCTTCGAGCCGCATTTGAGTCTTTCTCTAGATCTACCATCATTTCATTTGTGATGGAACGTATGTTCTGGTAGTGTTCTGTGGGTGAGGGAAATGGTTGTGCCCTTCTATGGGGCCGAAGAACTCGACAACATGGAACGCCACACACTCGGCGCTTTGTTGGGTCGTCAACGTTTCGTGCGGGCTCGCATCGACGGGCATGAGGCGTTGTTGTTGTCGGCTATCGACCGCGCTGACAGGCGTGCCGCTAGCTCAAAACGCGGCAAACCCGACCCCGACGAAGAGAAGACCGACCATCAGGCTTCGGACGGCGGCGAGGATGAGGATGAGTCGGCGCCACCTCCGTCGCGAAAGGCTCAACGCGAAGCAGCCGAACGTGCCCGACGCCTCCAAGCCCACCCCGAGGTAGCTGCCGCTCTGGCCGAGGGGCGTATCAACACCGAACAGGCAGACGCGATCGCCAAGGCCGACCTACCCGCCGATGTGAAAGACCGACTGCTTCGCGACGCCTACGGTCAGAACGCGGACGAAACCCGCGACGCTGTCACCCAAGCCGTGAAAGACGCCGATCGAGACTGCGCCGAGAAACGCCTGAAGCGTCAACGTAAAGCGCGCCGCGGGTCGTGTGGCATCAACGATCAGAACATGATCTGGATCAACGCCGAACTCGACCCCGTCACCGGTGCCGTCATCAAGGCCGAATACGACCGACGCGAAAGCGCCGCGTATCACCACGACATACACACCATCACCGACCCCACCAAACGCCGCACACACGCCCAACGCGGAGCCGACGTTCTTGCTTCGATGATCCTCGACGGCATCATCCCCGCCACC
>JAAETH010000833.1 GCA_024228575.1 Actinomycetes bacterium | reverse complement strand
TTCTTTTCGGCGTTGAGGGGGCCGCCGGCGTTTAGGCTCTGCACATACACGGCCCCCCGAGAGGCGCCGCCGTCGTCGTCGGGCCAGGCGCCGACCGCGATATCGACAATCCCGTCACCATCCACATCACCAACCCCGGCCACAGAAGAACCGAACCGGTCGCCGTCATCGAGAGGACCGGCCAGACCACCGGTAGTGGAGGAGATCTTCTGCTCAGCCTTGACCGTGCCATCCGCATTCAACAACAGCACATAGACAGCACCCCTGTCGGTGCCGCCATCATCATCGACCGGAGCGCCGACCGCGATATCGACGATCCCGTCACCATCAACATCACCGATACCAGCCACCGAAGCACCGAAGTAGTCGCTGTTGTCGAGGGGGCCTGTGAGCCCGCCTGTGAGCGAGGAGATCTTCTGTTCGGCTTTGACGGTGCCGTCCGCGTTGAGGAACAGCACATACACAGCACCCCTGTCGGTGCCGCCGTCATCATCGGAGTAGGCACCGACCGCGATATCGGCGATGCCGTCACCGTCGAGGTCGCCGATCGAGGCCGTCGAAGCCCCGAAGAAGTCGTCGTCGTTCAGGGGGCCCGTGAGCCCGCCAACGGTTGAGGAGATCTTCTGTTCGGCCTTGACGGTGCCGTCGGCGTTGAGGAACAGGACGTAGACCGCTCCACGGTTGGTGCCACCATCGTCATCGCCGACGGCACCGACTGCGATATCGGCGTTCCCGTCACCATCCACATCGCCGATACCGGCCACCGAGACTCCGAAGTAGTCGGTGTTGTCGAGGGGGCCTGTGAGTCCACCGGTCGTGGAGGAGATCTTCTGTTCGGCCTTGACCGTCCCGTTGGCGTTGAGGAACAGGACGTAGACCGCTCCACGGCTGGTGCCACCATCGTCATCGCCGAAGGCGCCGACTGCGATATCGACGATCCCGTCACCGTCCAAATCCCCAATCGAAGCCGTCGAAGCCCCAAAGGCATCGGAGTTATCGAGAACCTCGGTCAGCCCTCCGACGGTGTCGGAGATCTTCTGCTCGGTCGCCACTTTCCCGCCCGAAGCGACGGTGATGGGAAGGTCCAAATAGTCGGGTTGGCCGTCCCAATCGGAGTCGAGGGCGTCACGGGGATCACCATCAGCATTGGGATCAGCGTTCTCCGCTGAGGTGAGGGTGCCGTCACCGTCATCGTCTGGGTCCAGATAGTTGGGTGTTGTGTCGCCGTCGGTGTCTGGACCTGGGGTGGTGGCGGGGTTGTTGTCGAGGTCGGTGTTGGCGTCCTCTTCTAGGTCGCACAATCCGTCTGAGTCGGAGTCTGTGCAGGCCAGGTTGAGGATGTAGACGGCTCCCCGGTCGGTGCCGCCGTCATCATCTTCGAAGGCGCCGACCGCGATGTCGGCTATTCCGTCACCATCGAGGTCACCAACCCCAGCCACCGAGATACCGAACTGGTCGCTGTCGTCGAGGGGGCCTGTGAGCCCGCCGGCGACCGACGAGAGTTTCCGTTCGCCTTTGACCGTGCCGTCCGCGTTGAGGAACAGCACATACACAGCACCCCGGTCGGGGCCGTCGTCATCGTCGGAGTAGGCGCCGGCAGCGATATCTGCGATCCCGTCACCGTCGAGGTCGCCAATCCCGGCCACGGAGGCACCGAAGTAGTCGGTGTCGTCTAGGGGTCCTGTGAGCCCGCCTGCCAGCGAGCTGATTTTCTGTTCGGCTTTGACGGTGCCGTCTGCGTTGAGGAACAGGACATAGACGGCCCCCTGGTCGGCGCCGCCGTCATCATCGGCATGGGCGCCGACCGTGATATCGACTATCCCGTCACCATCGAGATCACCGGCCCCAGCCACCGATATGCCGAACTGGTCGGTGTTGTCGAGGGGGCCGGTCAAGGCTCCGGTTGTGGAGGAGATCTTCTGTTCGGCTTTGACAGTGCCGTCGGCGTTGAGGAACAGCACATAGACGGCACCCCGAGCAGAGCCGCCGTCATCATCGGTCGCAGCGCCGACCGCGATATCTGCGATCCCGTCACCATCGAGGTCGCCAACCCCAGCCACCGATCTACCGAACCGGTCGTTGTTGTCGAGGGGGCCTGTGAACCCGCCCCCAGTGGAGGAGATCTTCTGTTCGGCTTTGACGGTGCCATCCGCGTTCAAGAACAGGACATGCACGGCACCCCGAGCAGAG
>JAAETH010000832.1 GCA_024228575.1 Actinomycetes bacterium | reverse complement strand
TCGTGGCACTACTGATCGCCGGTGCACCTGGCGAACTAACGCTCGCCGAGTCGGCCGACGAAGTTGACCCGGCTGTCAGCACCGCGGCCCGGCTGCCCGCCGCGTTGTGCGGCCCGGTGCTGCGGGGCGCGGCGTGACGCGTCAGCCGAACATCCTGTTGATCCAGGTCGACCAGCTGGCGGCATCGTTCCTGCCCGCCTACGGCAATACGATCGCCAAGACGCCCCACCTCGACGCGCTGGCCGAACGATCGGTTGTGTTCGATTCGGCCTACACGAACTTCTCGCTGTGTGCTCCGTCGCGGTTCTCGATGATGTCTGGCCGACTGGCATCGGAGATCGGGGCCTACGACAACGGCGCCGAGTTCCCGAGTTCGATCCCGACGTTCGCGCACTACCTGTGCGCGGCACGGCTACTACGGCTCGATCAGCTACTCCGAACCGGTCACGAGGTGGCTCGAGGATCCGAAACGGAAGCGGTGGCATCTGCTCTTCACACCGACCTCAGCGTCGTGGGTGAACCTGATCGAGAACTGGTTCGCACAGCTCACCAAGAAGCGGCTCCTCAACTCGGCTTTCACGTCCGTCGCCGAGCTCGTCGACGCGATCGAGGAGTGGACCTCACACTGGAACGACGACCCTCACCCGTTCATGTGGACCAAACCCGCCAACGACATCATCACCAAAGTCCGACGAGGCCGGGCCACGCTCACCCACCAGACCAATTCCGCGACCGACCACTAGCCCCGATTCTTCACGTGGCTGGGTTGGTTGATTTGTGTGTATCCGCGTAAGTGCCCGCCTGGGCTGGGATTGTGACGTTGTGAGGCGTCAAGAGTCCCGATCAGGAGGGCACCTACGAGGTGGAGAGTAGTTGCACGGTTCCAGTCGTGGTGGAACCCGGTGGTGACGGGGTTGTCGCTCATGTCGGGTTGCATGCTTTAGGCCGTTTTGGAGACCGTCTGGGTCTGGGTGATTGCCTGTCGGGGGCGGTGGGCTGGTCGGGTGAGCGGCTACTTGTTCATGACAGGGGCAAGGTGTTGGTCCAGGCCATGTTGATGTTCGCTGGTGGTGGTGAGGCGTGCACCGATATCGAGACGTTGCGAGCCCAGGCGGGTCTGTTCGGGTCGGTGCCGTTGGACT
>JAAETH010000831.1 GCA_024228575.1 Actinomycetes bacterium | reverse complement strand
AGCGGCCAATCAGCTCGGCGGCTCGGGATCGCTTGCGATGGCCGCCTGCGCCGCTTCCAGCATCTGATCGAGAAACTTCAAGTCCACGTCCTTGGAGATGTAATCGCGAACTCCGGCTGCTCGTACCTGCTCGGCGACCGCGGGGTCGGGATAGCCGGTGACCATGACCACCGGCAGAGCGGGGATTCGATCGCCCAGATCGGTGACGATGTAGGCGCCTGTCATGTCGGGCAGCAAGTAGTCGAGAACCAGGAGCGCGGGACTCTCGCACCTCGCGATGCATTCGAGAGCGGGCTGGCCCAAAGCGAATTCCTTGACCTCGAAGCCGGCCCTCTCGAAGGTTTCCCGCTCGAGGAAGGCGATCCCCGGGTCATCCTCGACGATCATGACCCTGGGGACGGCGGCATTGACCATGGCTCGCTCCTTTCCGGCATATCGAAGCCGTATTCACTCGACGATTCCGGAGCATACCATCATCGTCCTAAGAGGACCTTTGTAAGGTCGGCCCGTGGATCGATACGGCACCGCGCCGTGCTCCGGAGGCCAGACCTGTAATGAGGGCACCGACACCTGCGAAGGCGGCGGCTCCCTCCGCGGCCGCCAGTCGCGCCTCGAGGTCGGCCTCGGGCTGTGCCTGAAGCGGCGTCTCGGCGATGGCCACGAGAAGCAGGACGAACGCTGGAGAAAAGCACAGCCAGCGAGCCGGGCGCGCGGGCTCGGAGGGGGCAAAGCTGTGCGGTATCGACTGGCTGGAAAGAGGTTCATCCGGATTCGGCGATGTCCGACAGCGCCGGTACCCAAAGACTTGCGCTATAACTTGCCCGCGTGCTCCGGGTAGCGCTCGACCAGGCACTCGGGGCAGATGCCGTGACTGAACTCGGCCTCCGAGTGCTGGTGGATGTAGACCTCGAGCTGGTTCCAATAGCCGCCGTCGTCGCGGATCTTCTTGCACACGCAGCAGATCGGCAACAGCCCGCGCAGCACCAGGTCCTCCTCCAGCTGGCCGCGGTGCACCTCGAGCAGCTCGAGATGGGCCTCGACCCGGGCCAGCAGCTCGCTTCTGGCGATCGGCTTGGCCAGGTAGTCGTTGGCGCCTTCCTCGAAGCCTGCCACCCGGTCGGTGTCGCGGTTCTTGGCCGACAGGAAGATCACCGGCAGCTCGTCGCGGGACCTTTGCTCGCGGATCGTCCGGCATACCTGGTAGCCCGACATCCGCGGCATCATGACGTCGAGCAGCACCAGGTCGATCT
>JAAETH010000830.1 GCA_024228575.1 Actinomycetes bacterium | reverse complement strand
TGAACCGCTGGCACCGTGAGCGCGGCGAGTTCAGGCACTACCGGGTGCAGGACGGCCTGCCGAGCGACGACGTCGTCGGCATCGCCGAAGACGACCGTCACCGGCTGTGGCTGGCGACCAACCAGGGGCTGGCATGCCTCGACCCCCGGTCGGGGGAGATCCGCCGATACGACACCAGCGACGGTCTCCACGGCAACATCTTCTTCATCGGTCCAACCTACCGCACCCGTGACGGCGAATTGTTCTTCGGCGGTGACGGCGGCGTCACCGCCTTCTTCCCTGACCGCATCGAGGACGACGCGATCGCTCCGGCGGTGGCGATCACCGACTTTCAGATTCTCAACCGATCCACCCCGCTCGCCGAGCGCCTGGTGCCGGGATCCGTCGCCGGTGATCCGGAGACCGTGCCCCATCTCGTCCTCGACCACCAGGACGACATCTTCGCCTTCGAGTTCGCGGCGCTGCATTTCGCATCTCCCGACAAGAATCGCTACGCCTACCAGCTGGAAGGCTTCCAGCCTGACTGGGTGGAGACCGATGCCGAGAAGCGCTTCGCGCAGTACACGAATCTCGATCCGGGGGACTACATCTTCCGGGTCAAGGCGTCGAATGGGAACGGGATCTGGAACCAGGAAGGAGCGTCGCTCCGGATCACCGTGCTGCCGCCGCCGTGGCGCACATGGTGGGCTTACAGCCTCTACCTGCTGGGACTGACGGCCGTGGTGGCGGCCTATCTCCGTGGCCAGCGCAACAAGCTCGAGCGCGAGCGGCAGATCGCCGAGCGCGAACGCGCCGCCAACCAGCGCTTGCGGGAAACCGACCAGCTCAAGGACGAGTTCCTGGCCAACACCTC
>JAAETH010000829.1 GCA_024228575.1 Actinomycetes bacterium | reverse complement strand
GTGATCTCCTACCGGGGGCGGTCAGCGGTTCGCGATGCGGCCAAAGCCCTCGGCTATGCCCCCGGCCAACAAGATGCCTTCTCCAAATCCATGGATCGATGGGCCCCGTTGGGTGACGACAGCGAACTGCCGGCCGAGGTCATCGATCTGGCCCGCCAGTTCGAGCACCATCCCCGCCACCTCGGCATCCACTCTGGGGGAATGGTGATGTGTGACCGGCCCGTGATCGAGGTCTGTCCCGTCGAGTGGGGGCGGATGGAGAACCGCACCGTGCTCCAATGGGACAAGGACGATTGCGCCGCCGCCGGTCTGGTCAAGTTCGACCTGCTCGGCCTAGGGATGTTGTCGGCCTTGCACTACGCCATCGATCTGGTAGCAACCCACCATGGGGTCGAGGTCGACCTCGGCGCCCTTGAACAGGAACCAGCCGTATTCGACATGTTGTGTCAGGCCGACTCGATCGGGGTATTCCAGGTTGAGTCGCGGGCCCAGATGTCGACCCTGCCCCGGCTCAAACCCCGCGACTTCTAT
>JAAETH010000828.1 GCA_024228575.1 Actinomycetes bacterium | reverse complement strand
TGGGACCACAAGACCCGCTTCGTGATCCGCGACCGCGCAACCCAATTCACGAGAACCTTCGACAACGTGTTCACCGCCAACGGCGCCGATGCGATCCCCACCCCACCGGGAGCGCCGAACGCCAACGCGTTCGCCGAGCGATGGGTGCGCACCGTCCGCCACGAACTCTCCGACCGAACCCTCATCTGGAACCAGCGACAGCTCCGCCGACTCCTCGACGAGTACCTCGAGCACTACAACACGCATCGCTGGAGCTGACCCCGAATTCCGGAGTGTGGTTGGTTGGTCAGGCTGCTCGACTGTTGGTGTAGTCGGTGTATGCCTGATGTGGTGTCTTCATTCCTATGGTGGTATGTCGACGTGTTCTATTGTACCATGATTCGATCCATGCGAACAGGCTTTGGCGGAGTTCTTTCACATTGTTCCACTGGTATCGGTGAATGAGTTCACGCTTCAAAGTCGCAAAGAACGATTCCGCAGCAGCATTATCGAAACATATGCCCGTGCGTCCCATCGATTGACGGATGTTCAATGACCGACACAGCTTTCCGAACTCGTGTGACGTGTATTGCGACCCGCGATCGGTGTGGAAGATGACCCCGTCGACGTTTCCGCCTCGGCGAGCCACAGCGGCACGGAGGGCATCAGAGACCAGTGATGTTTCCATGTGGTCCGCGAACCGCCAGCCCAACACCTCCTTCGTGGCGGCGTCGATGACCGTCGCGAGGTACCAGAACTTCGCGTCAACCCAGATGTAGGTGATGTCGCCGTACCAGACCACATCGGGTGTCGGCGGGTTGAAGTTTCGGTCGACCAGGTCAGGAAACGGTGCAGCCAACCGGTCACGTCTTGTTGTGCCGGTGATGTGCTCGCGTCCTGACAGGCCCACGATCCCACCGGCGGCCATGAGCTCGGCCACCCGTCGCTTGGTCACGACAGTCCCGTTATCGTTGAGTTCGCTACGCACCCGCGGTGAACCATAGGTGCCGTCGGAATCGGCGTGGACCTGACGGATCTTGTCGGTCATGTCGGCCCTGGCGGCCTGACGGCACTCGTGACGGTCACGCCCTTCACGATTCCAGTCGTAGTACGACGACTCTGGCACCTCAAGGATCCGGCACAACAACCAGATCGGGAACTGCGCCTTCTGGGCATCGATGAACTGGTACTTGCTCACCCGTTCAACTCTTTCACCCAGAAGGCCGTCGATTTTTTTAGGATTTCGCGTTCCATAATCCATTCACGCTTCTCCGAACGCAACATTTCCAGTTCCTCGCGTTCCGATATCGTCAACGGTGTTTCACCGCTATCTTCGTTTTGCTGTTTCATCCACTTCGCGAGCGTAGTGTCCGAGATCCCCAAATCCGCAGCAACCTGATAGCGCGGCCGGCCAGAAACACCAGCCATCTCAACAGCCTGACACCGAAACTCGACATCAAACTTCGATCTTCTACCCATAACAGAATCCTCTCTACAGGACTCCGGAATCTGGGGTCAGGTTCATCGCCCACATCGCAGTCTGGACCAGCAAGCGCCCGACGACACCGAACCCGCCGCCGTCGTCGAACTGAACAGACCGATCGAGCGCAGCACCGTGTGCGGCGGGCTCATCAACGAGTACCGCCCAGCAGCCTGAACCACCAAGCACCCACAACCAACATCCCCGCTACGCCTACCCCGACACGCCCCGCCAAACCCCCGAAGCGCTCTCCAACACCACCCCCGGGCCAGCCCGAACCACACCTCCACCCACCGATGAGTTCTCGGCACCCACGGGGGCCACCCTCACCCACACCTGGACGAAGATCTCAGGACCAGGAACCGTTACCTTCGCAATCCCCAACGCCGAAGACACCACCGCCACCTTCAGCGAACCCGGCACCTACTCACTCAAACTCGAAGCCAACGACACCGAACACACTGCCAACGACCAGATCGAAATCGAGGTCACACCCCAACCCACCACACGCAGCTACTACACCTTCGCTGGCAGGATGATCGGGTACAGCATCGACGGCGACCTCACCACCACCGCCACCGGACACCTCGGCTCAACCGAACTCACCAACAACGGCGACCCCATCGATCCAGTGGCCCGGCAGACCTACCTACCGTACGGAGGAATCCGAAACGGCACCACCAGCGGCCTCACCACCGACCACACCTACACCGGCCAGGTAGACGACGGCATCGGCTGGATGCACTACCGAGCCCGCCAATACGACCCCACCCTCGCCCGATTCCTCCAAGCCGACACCATCACCGTCGACGGCCTCAACAGATATACGTATTTTGAGAATAAGCCCATGATCCTGATCGATCCGACTGGACTAGAAGGGGGTA
>JAAETH010000827.1 GCA_024228575.1 Actinomycetes bacterium | reverse complement strand
GCCTGCCGACGATCGACATCATCATCAATGCGCGAACGATCATTCTTGCCCTCGTGGTCGGTATCGGGGTGACACTCGTCGCCTCCCTATCTCCGGCTCGTCGAGCGGCCGGTATCTCACCGATGGCCGGGATGCGATCTGGTTTCAAGTTCGGCTCCGGGGAAGGTACGCGCCGCACGATCATCGCCATCGTTCTCGCCGTGATCGGCGCGGCGGGAATCGCCTACGGACTGTTCGGAGGAAGCGACAACACAGCCTTGCTGCTCAGCATCCTGGGCCTTGGAGCGGTATGCACTTTCGTCTCGGTGTCGATGTTCTCGCCCCTCTTCTCCAGTCCCTCCGCGTCGTTCCTCGGGATTCCGCTGGAGCATCTGCCTCGCAACAAGATCACCGGGCACATGGCGCGGCAGAACGCAGCGAAGAACAACAAGCGAACGGCTTCCACGGCTGCCGGCCTGATGATCGGTCTCGCCCTCGTATCCATGGCGAGCGTGGTGGCTACCTCGCTCAAGTCCTCGTTCCGGGCCGATATGGAATCGACAGTCATCTCCGACTATCTCGTGACCGCATCGAAT
>JAAETH010000826.1 GCA_024228575.1 Actinomycetes bacterium | reverse complement strand
GGCCCCGGGAGAGGGGTAGTCGAACTCGAGGCTGACGAACCGTTGGCGGGTCGAGGGCTTCAGGTCCTTGACGATGCTCTGGTAGCCGGGGTTGTACGAGATGACCAGAAGGAAGTCGGGATGGGCTTCGAGCATCTCTGCCGTCTTCTCGATGGGGAGGACTCGTCTGTGGTCGGTCAGCGAGTGGATGACGACGGTCGTGTCCTTGCGGGCTTCGACGATCTCGTCGAGGTAGCAGATGTTGCCTTCGCGAACGGCCCGGGTGAGAGGCCCGTCCATCCATACGGTCTCCTCGCCCGATAGCAAGTAGCGCCCGACCAGATCGGTCGCCGTGAGATCCTCGTGGCAGGCGACGGTGGTCAGGACGATCGATGATGCATCGCTCGCCTGGCGAGACAGTCGCCAAGCCATGTACTCCACGAAGCGGGTCTTGCCGCAACCCGTCGGACCCTTGAGAAGCACCGGCAGCCGGGCTGCGAAGGCGGCTTCGAACACCTCGATCTCGTCGGCGACGGGAAGGTAGTACGGCTCGATCACCTCGAGGTCGTGTGGGTCGGCCTGTGTTGCTGGTTCGGTCATGAAGATCCTCGGTTTACCGACCTACTTGTTCAGACGATGCAGCGTTTCCTTGCTGGGAGCGAAGTAGTAGCCGCTCGATCGGGCCTGGGAGAAATCGATGACGCGGTCGTGCACGCCATCTGAGACGCCATACATCTCGCGAAGCATGTTGTCGATCTTCGCTAGCTCGTCGGTGAAACCGAGGAACATCAGGCCTGCTTCGGTGCTGTTGCCAAAAGGCACAGAGCGTCGGTAGATCTCGATCTCCTCGCCGTCGTCGTCCTCCATGACCACCCTGGTGATGTGTGCGTCATCGGGCAACACAGCTTCATCGAGTTCGACCGAGTCGGGCTTGGTGCGTCCGATCACCCGCTCCTGATCGGGGACATCGAGGGCGTGGAAGGTATCGAGGTCGTGAACCCAGCGTTGCACCAGAAGGATGCTCCCTCCTGCGCCAGGTAGTCCTTCGTCGACCACCGCGATCTCGCACCCCTCTTCGGCCGCAGGGTTCTCGGTGCCGTCGATGAACCCGGTCAGGTCGCGGCTGTCGTGATAGACGAATGCCGAGATGTCAGAGACGATCTCGCCGACATCGGCGAGAGTCCGTCGTGCCGCCAGCGATGCGTCGAATACGTCGCCCGGTCCGGTCCCGTGGACCCAGATGATGAGATCGTGCTGGGTTGCCGGCGCGGAGCGGACACCCTGCCCGATCGTCTCGAACGAGCGAAAGTCGGCCGGTGTCTCGACGGTCAAGCGTTGTGCCAGATCTGCACCGAAGCCGACCACGATTTCTGCTCCACGATCGGACTGCGACTCGATGGTTGCTGCGAGACCGCTCAGAGCGGCCCTGATGTGTTCTGCATCGGCCGATGAAGCGATGTCGTACTTCTGGACACGGTGGGTGCTGGTGCCCTCGGCGAAGATTCCGGGTTGGGGGGACGTCATGGCCGTGACGATACTCGGGCAGTCTCGTGGGCCTGCGTTCAGCTGAGCGCTCGAGGCGAGAGGCTGCTCACCGCGCCTTGGGGCGTCCTGTGGCTTCGGGTTCCACGGTTATGGTGAGGCGATGGACGATGTTGTCGTGTTGGCTGTTGTTCAGGCGGCGCCGGTCTATCTGGATCGCGAAGCGAGCCTGGAGAAGGCCTGCCGGTTGATTGTTGAGGCCGCCGCCGCGGGTGCCGAGCTGGTGGCTTTCGGCGAAACGTGGCTGCCGGGGTATCCGTTTTTTGTGTTCTCGCGGTCGAACCGGCTGCGTTGGGCCGCGGCAGAGATGTATCTGGATCAGGCGGTGGAGATTCCGGGACCCGAGACCGACGCGTTGTGCGAGGTTGCT
>JAAETH010000825.1 GCA_024228575.1 Actinomycetes bacterium | reverse complement strand
GGTAGGGCGAGCCGTCATAGCCATCGTGACAATGAGGGGCCCATCCCGACCAGGTTCCTCGTGGTACATAGACCTCATAGAGGATCAGGCGCTCGGCCGGCAAGGGTGGGGCCAGCACATGGTTGACCTGGCGATGACTGGCTCCGCCGCCTCTCATTTCGCTCTTCATCTCGTCGGGGCGGAAGAGGCGAACCGGGTACTTGCCTTCGGCGGGGGCAGAACCGAGCGACACCTCGAACTCGTCATTGCCCGCAAGGTCGATGGTGTGGCCCGGGGGGACATAGAGCACATGAGGCATCTGCTCGAATACCGACGTCCGGGCCAGTTCATAGGTGGTGCCGTCAACGGTTGCCGTCCCCGATCCGCTCAGGGGAACGACGGCAACCTCCCTTCCTTCAGCCGTGGCCTGGTATCCAGCACCGGGGGCCACGACCTCGAAGTCGAGGTAGGTCCAGCCTGCGGTTTCGGGGGTGATGGTGAGCCGAACCTGATCGGTCCCAGGCTTGTAGTAGGCCTGACCGTCGACGGTCTCGTTTGGGGTCATGAGATCTCCTCAGTGCGTACTGGTCGTT
>JAAETH010000824.1 GCA_024228575.1 Actinomycetes bacterium | reverse complement strand
TGGTGGGTGTTTTCCCAGGGCGGGTTGTGGTCGTGGACCAGAAGCTCTCTACGGCCGCAATCGATGCAACCGCGGTCGCGTTCTTTGATGAGTCGTTTCTGTTGGGGGTTGGGGTATCGCTGTCGTGTGGAGGTGTTGACGGGGTTGGATTCGGCGTCGTGGATGAGCAGCCGGATGAACGCGGTGTCGATGAGTCGGGCGACAGCTGACGCGGTTATCGGTGTTCCATCGTCGAGGGTGCAGCCATCGCCGCGGATGTGCAGCACGACTTCGTAGTCGATGTTTCCTTGTTTGGTTCCACCGCTTCCGCCGATGATGCGTTTGAGCGCGTCGTGTCGTTGTTGGGCGATGGTGGGCCAGTTCCCGTCTGGTTCGCGGTTGAGGGCGACGCGCATGAGTTCGGCATCGATCGCGGCCTGCAGCGCACCGCCCATTGCGCCATCGGATCGGATGGTTGTGGTTCTGGTTCCGTCGCCGTGGTTGTGTATGACCACGGAGCGGTCGCGGTGGTGGCGGGCGTCGGTTACTTCTCCGGGTTCGTTGGCCATGGTCCACGCTGCGATTGCCTCGGGCAGATTGCCGGCGGGGACTTTGGCTGCCAGCTCGAGTAGCTCAGTCTCGTTGTCGGCGGTGAGGTAGCGGGTCAGGACCTGGATCTTTGTGTAGCTGAGTTTGCCTTGTGCGAATGCAT
>JAAETH010000823.1 GCA_024228575.1 Actinomycetes bacterium | reverse complement strand
TCCCAGTCTGAGTCGAGGGCGTCGCGGGGATCGCCATCGGCGTTGGGGTCGGCGTTCTCGGCCGAGGTGGCGGTGCCGTCGCCGTCGTCGTCGTTGTCCAGATAGTTGGGTGTGGTGTCGCCGTCGGTGTCGGGGCCCGGGTTGGTGGCCGGATCACCGTCGGCATCGGTGTTGGCGTCCTCCTCCAAGTCACACAGCCCATCAGAACCGGAATCAGCGCAGCCATTGGGCGCCGCGGTGATTGCCGCCGAGAACTCCGAGGTCGGCCCGAAGCTGTCGGCTCCGACAATCTCAGTGGCTGTTGCCGTGAGCTCATCACCGTTCGCACCGGGTACTGAGATGGTGAAGGAGACCGATCCGCCCCCCGGATGAATGAACGAGTCATTGCCGACGAGCAGTTCACCTTCGCCGTAGCCAGAGTAATCAGCACCGCCGGGGTTGGCGAATATCTCGACCCGGTACGAACCGGTCGGAGCGTCGAGGTCGAAGTCCACGTCGACATTGCCGGCGGCGCCGGCCGCAGACGTGATCACGGGGGCGTTGAGCAGATCGTTTGGACCCGTGTCGGCATCATTGGCGTCATTGGCCGTGACCCCATCGTTGCCAAGATCGAGGCCTATCCCGGTGTTGTCCCAGATTTGGTTGCCGACGACGGAGGCGAAAGCGTCGATGGTGTTGTCGTCGACGACCACGCCCGTTGCCGCCCCACGAATGCGGTTGCCGGCCGCCGGGTCGCTGCCTCCGATCAGGGTGCCGGACGAACCGTTCCAGACGGTGATCCCCGTCGGCGTGGCCCCAACCGCGTCGGCACCACCCCCCAGCAGTCCGAAATCGTTGCCCTGGATGGTCGTG
>JAAETH010000822.1 GCA_024228575.1 Actinomycetes bacterium | reverse complement strand
GTCGCCGATGAGAATGACGTGGATGAGCAGAGCGGCAGCGCCGGCTCGTTCGAGCGGATGCTGGCTACAATCGGTGTTCGTGGGCCCGACGATCGGACGACGGATGAGGGCTCGGCGAACACGCCGTGGCGGAGGTGTCAGAACACTGGGCCGCCGCCTGGTTGTGCTGGTTGCCATGGTCTTGTTCGTGCTTATTGCGGCACCCATGAGTTTGCGTGGCCCGGCAGCGGCTGCGCCGTCGGACCCGACAGTGGGCCTCGTATCTTGGCCTCACGGTGACGGCTACCTGGTCGTGAGTCGATCGGGTCGGCTGTGGACGTTCGGTTCGGCCGTCGGACTTGGGTCACCGTCGGACCTCGGAGCGGCCGGGATCGATGTCGTGGCGTTGGCGACGCGTTCGGAGGGTGACGGCTATTGGATGTTCGGGAGCGACGGCGGCGTGTTCGCCTATGGCAATGCCACTTTCCACGGATCGGCCGCCACCCTGCCCCTGCGCGGACCGATGGTGGCCGCAACGACCACCTCCGACGGCGATGGCTATTGGTTGGTCGCATCCGACGGCGGAATCTTCGCGTACGGCAATGCCACTTTCCACGGGTCGGCGGCCACCCTGCCCCTTCGCGAACCCATCGTAGGGATGAGTTCTACCCCCGAAGGTGAGGGCTACTGGCTGGTGGCCTCCGACGGCGGCGTATTCGCCTACGGCGATGCCGGGTTCTTCGGCTCAGCCGCTGATCTGACATTGGCGGCACCCATCATCGGGATGCTCCCCACCTCCAGCGGTTTGGGCTACTGGCTGTTCGCATCCGATGGCGGCGTGTTCGCCTACGGGGATGCTGGGTTCTTTGGCTCGGGGCATAGCAGTGCCATGGCGTTCAGTGCCATGGCGCCGACCCCAGACCTGGCCGGCTACCGGCTGCTGACCGACGATGGGCGGATTTCGGTGTTTGGCACCGCAACCGACCTCGGCTCTCCATCGGACACTTTCCCTGCCTGCGACCCCTACTCCGCCGGCAGTTGGCCAGTCCTCGATGTCTCCGATCTGGCGGTGCATGCCCGTTCGGAGGCCTACATCGGTTCCATCGGGGCCGGCGGCAACCTCCATGCCGATTTCGGCACGGTGTGGAACGGGGCCCCGAACGGCATCCCGTTCGTGACCGTCGACGAGTCCACGCCGCAGCGCGACGTCACCTTTGAGTACGCAGATGAGAGCGACCCGGGGCCCTACCCGATCCCCGACAACGCTCCCATCGAAGGCGGAGCCGATGGCGACGGTGACCGCCACATCCTGCTGCTGGATGAACAACAGTGTGTGCTCCACGAGCTGTTCGATGCTTGGCCACCGACTGTGCCCGGCGGGTCTTGGTCAGCTGGGTCGGGTGCCCGGTTCGACATGTCGACGTGGGCTCTGAGGCCCGATGGCTGGACCTCGGCAGACGCGGCCGGACTGCCGATCTGGCCGCTGCTCGTGCGTTATGACGAGGTGATGTCGGGACGGATCGACCATGCTCTTCGCGTGACCGTTCCCCGTTCCCAGCGGGCCTATCTGCATCCAGCGACCCATTTCGCTTCCTCTGACAGCGATGCCGACCTACCCCCGATGGGATTGCGGATGCGGTTGCGGGCCGACTTCGACATCTCAGGCTTCCCCTCGGAGGTGCAGGTGATCCTGACCGCCATGAAGACCCACGGGATGATCGTGGCCGACAATGGCTCTGCCTGGTTCGTGTCGGGCACCCCCGATCCTCGATGGGACGACGATGCCCTGGCAACCCTTGGCGATGTGCCGGGCTCGGCATTCGAGGTCGTCGACGACGGCGAGGTACCGAGGCGATAGCTTGAAAGTCATCGAAGCTGCGATCGTGCAGGGCCGCCTCGACCCAACAATCACCGAAGCTACCGTGGTCGCTCACACCATCGGGCCGATCCACTGTGCACGGCTCTTCCACCGACACGAGACCGCCGAGAGCGATAGGGCGCGAACGGTCGACGCCTTCCTCGCTGCGTTCGCGCCATGAGGCCCAGGGGAGTCGGGGAAGTTGTGGAGGCAATCGTCTCCTACCTGAAGGTGCGCCGGGCCGATGAGTCTGCGGTTGCGCTCTTGTTGGATCGTCTTCGCGATGTCGGTTCGTGTGTTGATGGACCACCAGTCCCGCCGAGGCACAACCACGAGCTCACCGATGCTGTGACCCGCATGTGTGTGGCCGAAGACGAGCAGCTCGCCGAGGTCGGCCGCTCCATTCGCAGCGCCGCCGAGTACCTCGCGTGGAAGGTCGACGACGGGCAGTACTACTCGAGTCGGGCGCCGGTAGGCGACAGCTACCGACACGGGAACATGCACTCGATCCTCGCTGAGGGTGATGACTTCGTGATGGGTCTGTTCCTACTCGTCCCCGCGGTCGATTATCTGGATCATCGCCACGAGGCGCCGGAGTTCTACCTCAACCTGACCGGCCCGAGTCTGTGGCGGTTCGACTTCGGCGACTGGATAGAGATGCCAGCCGGTTCCGTAGTGTGGAACGGTCAGGGTCAGGTTCATGCAACGCGAACAGGAAGCGCGTCCTGGCTGTCATTGTGGGCCTGGCTGCGAGACATCGATCAGCTCTGCGAGGTCATGGAGGCACCCAGCAGCCGCTGATGGCTGGTCTGCTCGATCTCGAGGGCTTCGTTCAGCCCGAACCGTCGACACCATCGGTCGAGTTGCTCCGGTTCTTTCGTTTCTCGATCGCTGTGAGGTAGAGCACCTTGATCGCGGCCTGCTTGGTCGGGAAGTGACCCCGTCTCACGGCGGCATCCAGGCTGGGGGCGGTGTAGATACTCTTGATCTGGCGGGCGATCGGTCCCCAGTGCTTCTTGGACGCCGCGGTTCTTCAGCTCGTTGAGCACGGTCAGCCAGAACTTGGCTGATTCGCCGCCGCTGGACCAGCCGCGACGAACTGCGAATCGCGATCATCACCTGGATCGACCGCACCTACCACCAACGCCGACGCCAAGCCCGCCTCGGCAAATTGACCCCCATCGAATACGAGACCATCATGACCCCACAGACAGCACAAGCTGCCTGACCAACCTGACACCGCTACCCGCGGCAGTCCCAAAGGCCTCTTCATGCTGGATCAGAACGAGCTCGACGGTCTCGCAGGATTTGACACCCCGACGATCTGCAACGCGATCGAGGTCTTGGCGCCCGAGCGCCGCGGCTGGGGATACACGGTTTCCCCGTTCTTCGTTCTCGACCGTTCCGCCCCGCCCATGGTCGGGTACGCCAGAACCGCCACCATCCGGGCGTCGCAGCCGACCGGCCGCTCACCCGAGGCCGACAGAGCATCTCGGATCGCCTACTACAAACACATCGACGAAGGGGACGAGCCGACGATCACGGTGATCGAGGACATCGACGCCCACGTCGGTTTCGGGGCCTGGTGGGGTGAGGTGCACTCCAATGTGCACAAGGGGCTGGGTTCACTGGGCGTTATCACCAACGGCAGTATCCGCGACGTCGACGACTGGGCCGATGGATTCCAGGCCCTGGCGGGGTCGCTCTCACCTTCTCACGCGTGGGTTCACGAGGTCGAGTACGCAATTCCGGTCACAGTGCACGGCATGGCCGTTTCTCCGGGTGATCTCATCCACGCAGATGTTCACGGCGCAGTTGTTGTTCCCGACGCCATAGCCCGCGACATTCCCGAAGTGTTGGCAGACCTGATCGAGAAGGAATCCACACTCATCACCGCCTCTCAGGCCGAGGGGTTCTCAGCCGAGGTCTACGAGCGCCTCATCAACAGCTTCGGGCCTCACTGACGCCGCCGTCCGCCAAGAGTTCGGATGATGGGACCGACCGGCCTACCTCTGGGGTCGAGGTGTCTACCCGCTTGCTCAGGTGTATCTGACCGCGGCACATGGTCATGGCTCGGCGACCTCGTCAAGGATCCAGGTGATGGCGTCGATGACGGCCTGAGGGTCGTCGTTCTGGATGAAGTGACCACTATCGGGAATGGTCCGGTGGATGCGTCGGGTCGAGAGCGACGCGAGATCGGCTTGGAGTTCGGGCCAGAGCTGGGCCATGGCAGCATCGATCTCGGTGGCGGATGCCGACGAGATACCCCCCGCGTCGGCGTCGGTTGACTGCTCGGTGGCTTCGAGCACGACGAGAGGTGTCGAGCCGAGGTTCGAAAGCAGCTGGACCTCGCGCGCGCTGGCCGTGAGATCGATGTTCTCCGGGTTGTCGGCTCCGAGGAAACCGGCCAGTTCCTCCCATGCTGCCGGGGACAGCCGGTTGCGGAGGACATCGGCTTGGTCCTCGTGGGTGCTGTCGACGAGTATTACGCCGACGACATCGTCGGGGCGTCGGGCGGTGAAGAGGCGGACGACGTACCCGCCGAATGAGTGTCCGACCAGAACGTAGGGACCACTCATCTCGACGGCATCCAGGAGGGCGGTGAGGTCGTCGACCGCGTCGTTTGCGGTGCGTGGGGTCGTCTCGGGGGCGCGATCGCTGAGGCCCATCCCGGCTCGGGAGGTCCAGCAGACTCTGGTGTCGCCGGCGACAACGTTCTGAACCGTGTGCCATTCGTGGCCGTTAGAGCCAAGACCGTGTTCGAGGAGCACCGTTGGACTGCCGGCGCCCATGCAGTGGATGAACATCTCGCGTCCGCCGATGTCGATCTCCTGGCCGGCCCGCAGCAAGGAGATGGCGCTGTGGTCCCGAGACACGAGTGTGGCACCGGTAGCACCGACGATGAGGATGATGATGGTGATGGCGCCGAGGAGCAACCGCCGGACTCGTCGGGGTTTGGTGGGGGAAGAATTGCTGGTGGTCATCGTTCTCTGCCGAAGTTGAAAGTGCGCACCGCGACCGTGAAACCAATGAGCACCCAAGCGCTGAGGACGGCCGCGCCGAAGGTGAGATCGTAGCTACCGCCTGGTTCGGCGGTGGCCTCGAATTGGTCCGGGAGAAAGACGGCTCGCATTCCGGCGGCGAGCCAGCGGAGAGGGAAGATCCCTGAGAACGTGCGCATCCAGGCCGGGATCGAACTGAACTCGATGAAGACGCCGGAGATGAACTGGAGGAAGAGGAAGGGCGGTGTGAACACAACAGCGGCAGACTTTGCGCTGCGAGGAAGCGACGAGAGCGCAACGCCGAGCACGGCCGCCGCGGTGACACCGAGGAGGAAGACCCAGGCGAATCCAGCGAGGTCGCCGCCGTTTGTGGGTAGGTCGACATCAAAGGCGGCGACACCCACGCCGAGCAGGACGATCGTCATGCCGGCGGCGAGTAGGAACGTCATCGCGATCTTTCCGATGAGATACGAAGCGGTCGGTAGCGGGGTGAGGGCGAGCCGACGCAGGGTTCCGTCGTGGCGTTCGATGGCGAGCGAGGTGGCGAGGTTCACGAGCCCGGCTGAGAGGACCGAGGCCGCGATGATACCGGGGGTGAACCACTGCCCGACGGTGACGTTGGTGCCCTCGAGGGTGTCGCCGAAGATCGCTCCGAAGAGCAGCAGAAGCATCACCGGTAGGGCGAGGGTGAAGATGACTGCATCCTTGGCTCGCAGCAGGGCGATCATCTCGAGGCGGGTCCGGACAAGCCCAAGGCGCAGGGCACGGGTCGCGCCCGCTTCGGCGATGGTGTCGATCGTGATGGTCATGAGCCAACTTCCGTAGGGGTGTAGGTGGTGCCGAGCAGAGCGAGGTAGCTGTCTTCGAGGCTGGGTCGACCGACCTGGAGGTTGCCGACCGGGTTGGGGTCATCGATCGATGAAGCCCACTGCATGAGCTCAGACACGACCCGGGTGGAATCGTCGGTTTCGATGGCGAGGCGGTCGCCGGCTTGGGTCGAAGCTTCCGCGAGGGACGCCGGGAGGTCGCTGACGGTGAATGGCGCTCGGAGCTCGAATGTGACCGAGCTCCGTGCGCTGGTATTGCGCAGGTTGGATGTCTTGCCGCTCCAGACGATGGCGCCGTCTACCATGACCATGGTGCGCTCGGCGAGGTATTCGACCTCGTCGAGGTAGTGAGTGGTCATGACGACGGTGGTGCCGTTGTCGACGAGGCTCTGGATGAGTCGCCAGATCGAACGGCGAACCTCGGCGTCGAGGCCGGTGGTCGGTTCGTCGAGGAAGAGGAGTTCGGGTTTGCCGACGATACCCAAGGCGATGTCGAGGCGGCGGCGTTGCCCGCCCGAGAGGAGTCGTACTCTCCGGCCCTCGAGACCGGTGAGGTCCAGCGCGTGAACGATGTCGGCGGCGGCGCGTGGTGCGGGGTAGTAGGACGCGTGGGCGTGGAGGGTCTCGGAGACGGTGAGCTCGTCGGTTTCGGTCCCGAGCTGCAGAACCGCTCCGATGCGGGCTCGCCATGCCGAGTCACCATGTTGGGGGTCCTGGCCGAGGACCGAAACCGTGCCTGCGGTCCGGCGCCGGAGGCCTTCGAGAATCTCGACCAGGGTCGTCTTGCCAGCGCCGTTTGGGCCGAGGATGGCGATGATCTCGCCGCGCTCGACCTCCAGGTCGACCCCGGCGACGGCCTGGACAGACCCATAGGTCCGCTGGATGTCTGTGGCAACGATTGCAGGCGCTCGACGGCAGGTACTGGTGTTCATTTGTGGCTCCTTCTGTTCTGGTCGGTGCGAGGGGTTCACGCGGGGTAGAACTCGGCCAACGCAGCGAAGGCGAGGTTGCCTGCGTGTTCGCCGGTGCTGGCTTCGTTGGTGACTGAGATGACCACACGATCGATGGCGGGCACGATGGTCGCCTGGCTGAACCATGCGGTGTTGGATCCGTTGTGGAAGTACGCGGTGCCCTCCGGTCCTTCCGCGACGAGCCAGCCGAGAGCGCTCCCGCCATCAAACCCCTTGACCGGCGCCGCTGCCGGTTCGAGGAGCCGTTCCACGCTGGCCTGAGCGAGGAAGCTGCTCTCACCGTTGAGGCCGTTGAGAATCTCCACTAGGAACCGGCCCCAGTCCGCCATCGAGCAGTGCACTCCGCCTGCGGGAGCGATCACGGCGGGGTTATCGAAGTAGACCGGCTGACCGGTGGAGGGGTCGTGGCCGAGAGGCTGGTCGACCGTGCCATCGGTTCCGGGAGGACCGAATCCGCATGAGTCCATCTCCAGCGGAGTGAAGATCTCCGAGATCATGAGCTCCTCCCAGGTCTGCCCGGTTGCGGTCTCGATGGCGCCTGCGACGATCACGTAGCCCGAGTTGGAGTAGGCCGACACGGTTCCTGGTGTTTCGGCGGGAGCTTCCGAGACGATGAGCTGGGACGCGAGTGCCCTGGCTTCGGTCACTGGGAGGTTGAGGACGGACTCGTCGATGTCGAGGTCGTCGTCGTTTGGGGCACCACCCGTATGGGACAGGAGTTGTTCCAGGGTGACTGTCGAGTAGTCGCTGTGGACCGACGTGACGTCGCCGAATGCCTCGGCGAGTGTGGTATCAAACCCGACGGGACCGTTCTGTTCGCCGATGCGAGCCAGCAGGGCTGCCGTCATCGCCTTGGTGTTGGATCCGAGATGGAAGACGTCGTCGATCGTGACGGCCTTCAGGCCGTCGCGTTGACGGAGCCCGGCCACACCCTGGTCGAGGAGTCCGTCGTGGTCGAATACGGCGGCCCCCAGTGCAGGAACACCAGTCTCGACGACGATCGTGGCCAGGGCATCCTCGAGCTCGTTTTCAGCACCCGAGGCCGGTTCTGCGTCGTCTCCTCCGGTGGCGGTAGTGGATGTGGAGGTGTCGGTGGTCGCTGGAGCGACAGCTGGGCTGTCGTCGGAGTTGCAGGCGCTCGCAGCGACGGCGATCACCAGCAACACGGCGGTCAGTGTCCGGTGGATGGGGGTTTGCATGGCATTTCTCCTATGGCCTGTTGGTTGACTCCAGCCTGAGGACACGCCGGCTGTGAAACATCGGGGCTGCCGCGGGACCTCGGTCAGTGGAGGCCGTGGTTCGCGAATCCGTACGCACACGGAGGAGGTGCCTGGGCGCGTACGCGAGAATTGGGTGATGGTCCCCAGCGGCAGATTCGCTCTCGCCCTTGCGTCTTGTGTCGCGATCGTGATCGCGGCCACGGTGGGAGCGATCTCGCTCACGTCGGGCCGGGACGCGCTCCAGCTCGACGAGTTGCTCCTTCACGAGCCCATTCCCGAAGATCTTCACGGGTCGCTCGATGAACAGCTGGTCTGGGTCTTCGAGATCTTTGGCGGGCAACGGCGCTGGACCGAGACGGGACTCAACGACCGCTTCACCCCCGGTTTCAGCGACGGTTTCGATGCTGCGACGCTCAACGCCGGTCTCGATCGGCTGTTCGCGGACTTCGGTCGGGTCCAGTTCCACCGGCTCACCGACCACGACGCCGACACGGTCCGCGTTCTCGGCGTTGCCGACAACGGTGCCCCGATCGCAATCTGGTTCTCGGTTGCCGACACCGGGCAGATCGAATCCCTGACACTCGACGAGGTGCCTTCACCTCCACGACTCCCGCCATGGCAGGCAACCCTCGTGGTCCTCGCATCCTGGTCATTTGTGGCCGCAGCTCTGGCCGCGTCCCGCTACCGGGACATGGCCCAGGCCTGGCTTCTGCTCGTGGACGCGTCGATCGTCGCTTCCACGGTCCTGCTGCTGAGTGACTCTCGCGCTGCATACACCGCTGGACGAGTCGTTCCCGCGATGGCATTACCGGTCACAATCTGGCTCCTCGCGAGACCATTGCCCCGAAGAGCGATCGGTGCCCTCGTGGCGGCCGGTGCGGCGGCCGCCGGACTTGCTGCGCTGGCGACACTCACGCGTGACGCCGACCTCATCGCCCATCCGGCTCTCTACGGGTCGATCGCAGACAGCGAGACCGTATATCGATCCGTTCTGGTCGCATCGTTCGCTCTGAGCGGAGCAACCTTTGGGGTCGTTGCTTTGTTGACGTTGGCCCCGCTGCGACGAGCGATCCGCGGCAACCGCTCCTACCCCTGGAGTGTCGTGGGGCTGACAGCCATCTGGGCAATGGCTGGGATCGTCTCGTCGATCGACTACGCCGTCGGCAGCGGCAGCTGGGCTCACGGGGCCATGGCGGTGGTGACCTCGACCTTGCTGATCCTCGTGCCCGCTGTCGCAGTTCTCGGCATCATCGCGGCCCGGTGGCACCACCCCTGGATCGAACGGCTTGTGATCGACCTCGAGGCCGACAACGCTCAACTCGATAGGGCGGTGGCCGCGGCCCTGGAGGATCCTGCTGTCGACATTCTCGTCTCGCCGGACGGCCGACGCCTCGAAACACAGGCCGGCTTGGGGATCGACCCACAAGAGCTTGCGCTCAGTCGGTCGGTGACCGAGATCCGTTCAGGGGAGCGCCTCGTCGGGGCCCTCGTCCATGATTCGGCCTTGCGCCACGAACCCGAGCGGCTCGAAGCGGTCGCGGCCGCGGCCGGGATGGCGCTCCAAGTCGAACGGCTCAACCGACAGGTCACCGCCCAGCTCGAAGAGGTCAACGCTTCACGGACCCGCATCGTCCAGGCGAGTGACACCGCTCGACGCCAGGTCGAGCGCGATCTGCACGATGGTGCCCAACAGCGCCTCGTAGCGCTAGGGCTGCAGCTCCAACGAGCCCGTCGGCTCGCCGACTCGGACCGCACCGAAGATCTACTCTGCCTCCTCGACGGAGCAGCCGAGGAGATCCGAGACACCATCAACGACATCCGCGCCGTCTCTCGCGGCGCCCAGCCCGCCCTCCTGGCCGAGCGGGGCCTCGGCGCGGCCGTGGACGCCCTCGCTGAACGAGCCCCCGTCCCCGTCGACATCGACATCACAGCCGACGACCTGCCGGTCCACGTCGAATCCACCGCCTACTACGTCATCGCCGAAGCCCTCACCAACGTCGCCAAACACGCCCGTGCCACCAACACATCCGTCACCGTGTCGAGCGCTGGGGGAGAAGCCGCCATATGGATCCATGACAACGGACAGGGTGGTGCAACAGCGGCACCTGGATCAGGTCTGGAGGGACTTGGCGACCGAGTCGCAACCGCAGGCGGATCCCTGCGTATCTCCTCGACCCCGACCGGGACCACACTGGAGGTGACGCTGCCGTGCGCGTGATACTTGTCGATGATTCCGCCCTCATCCGAGACGGGCTCGCCAGCCTTCTCACCGACGAGGGCATTGAGGTGATCGCCACCTTCGCCGACGCCATCGGTGTGGTTGAAGCCGTCGTGGAACGGAAACCCGACGTCTTGATCATCGATGTCCGCATGCCTCCCGACTTCGAAACCGAAGGTCTGCAGGCTGCACTCGATGCCCGCCGCCGAAACCCCTCCTGCAGCGTTCTCGTTCTCTCCCAACACATCGAGACCCGATATGCAATCGAACTGCTCGAAGAAGGCGCCGCCGGCGTCGGGTACCTCCTCAAGGACCGCGTAACCGACATCGATGCCTTCCTCGATGGCCTCCAGCGAGTAGCGAAGGGTGGCAGCGTCATCGATCCTGACGTTGTCGCTCGCCTCGTCCATCGCCCACGCCGCGACGATGTGTTGTCCCGCCTCACCGACCGCGAACGTGAGGTGCTTTCCCTCATGGCCGAGGGCCACTCCAACGCCGGTATCGCCGAACAACTCGTCGTCAACCAACGCACGGCCGAGACCCACGTCAGCAACATCTTGACCAAGCTCGATCTCCCACCGGACACCGCTCAGGATCGCAGGGTCGCCGCGGTCATCATGTGGCTCCGGCGCGACCTCGACCAGTCAGGTGACGCGCGGACCAGCCACAACTGATCGGACGTTTCGAGCTTGCAGCTATCGATTGCAGAAGGTCAGTAGCTCCGACGTGAGATCGCGCCGGTGATGTTCATCGGTCCACGCCGAATCGATTGCATTGTGCATGAAACGGACGAGGTCGCTGCGCGAGAATCGGGCCGCCGCCATGGCTTCAGAGATGGTGTTGGTGAGCCACCCGCTGCCGAACTGGGCAGGGTCGTCGGTGTTGAGCGAGATCATGGTCCCCGCGTCGAGCAGGGAGCGATACATGTCCAGGCGAGACTCGGCGGCGCCTTGTTGGCCGTGGTAGAAGGTCGGGCACGCGGTGAGAGCGATGCCGCGCTCGAGGACCAGATCGACCAACGACGGATCGGTGGCGGTGTTGAGACCGTGGTCGATGCGCTCGACGCCGAGGTCCTCGATGCAGGCTCTGATGTGTCGAATCGAGTCTGGCTGGTTGACATCGCAGTGTGATGTCAACCGGTACTCGCGCCGCCTTGCCAGCTCGTAGGTTGCTGCGAACAGGGCAGGGAAACCCGGCGTCTCGTAGTTGTCGAGGCCGATCCCAACGATGCTGTCGCGGTGGGCATCCGCCTGCTCGAGGAGCGCCTCCGCCTCTGCGGCGGGGTGGTCACGTTGGAAACACATGATGAGCTGGGACCGCACACCGTGGTTTGTGAGTCCATCGGCTCGCCCCTGGGTGATCGCCTCGACACAGTCTCCGAGCGGTACACCTTGGCGGATCGCCTGCTGAGGATCGACCATCATCTCGACGTACCGGACTCCCTCGTCACGACAGCGGGCCAGGAAGTCGACCGTGATGGTGTGATAGTCGGCTCCCGTCCTCAATGCCCCCCGGCTGATGTCGAGGCACTCGAGGAAGTTCACCAGGCTTTCGTTGCCCGGAGCTCGCCGTTCGGCCTGGAATGCGACCACACCTTCGGGTGAGTCGTAGGGCAGTTCGATCCCGTTCCGTTCGGCGATTCTGAACAGCGAGAGCGGTTCGATCGTGCCCTCGAGGTGTACATGCAGCTCGACCTTCGGGATCCCAGCGACGAATTCCTCATCGCTGAGGTCGGAACGGACGTCGTCTCCCACCGACTCAGTGTCGCACGGATCGAGATCGTGCCGCCAGCGTCCGGTGGCAGCCTTCCCCTGCCCGCGGGGCGAGTGGATTCTCGGCCCTCGGCTACGATCGCAAATTCCGGACATCGGCCAGACGAGGCGGGCCGATGTCGATCGACCACAGACGCGTATGGGACGGAGATCCGATGGATGAGACGAGACGGATCGAGAAGATCACCGGATCACTCTTTATTCTGGCGACGGTTTCCTCCAGCCTTGGATTCATCCTCCTGGACTCGGTTCTCGATGACACCGATGTTCTCGGCAGTGTCGCTGCAAACGACACCAGGGTCGTGGTTGCAGCCCTGTTCCTGCTCGTCAATGCCGCAGCCGTGGTCGTCATTCCCGCCCTGTTGTTTCCCGTCTTCAACAGACACAACGGCCATCTCGCCCGGTTGTACCCCGGTGCACGGATCATCGAGTCCGCCGTTCTTGTCATAGGTGTCGTGGGCCTACTGTCTCTCGTGACGCTCAGCAACGAGTACGAACAAGGTTCCCCCGATGCCGACAGCTACCGCATCGCCGGTGATGCGCTGGTGGCGATCTACGACTGGGGCGCCCTGCTCGGGATCATGTTCTTCTTCGCTTTGGCCGGGCTGCTTCTCAACTTCCTCCTTCTCCGCTACGACCTCGTTCCTCGGTGGCTGGCGGTGTGGGGGTTGGTCGGCGTCGCGCTGCTGTTGATCGAGGGCGCGCTCGAGGCCTTCGACGTCGACAGCTTCGCCATCATGTCGCTGCCCTTCGCCATCCAGGAGATGGTCTTCGCTTTCTGGCTGATCGCAAAAGGCCTCACCACATCTGACCCTCTGCCCCAGCCGATCTCCGAAGAGGTCTGATCGAGTATCGCGGGGCCGGATCGGGGGCAGGGTTCACCGGCCTCGCCGCCTGCGGATCGGCACCGACAGGGCAGACAAGACAGGGCGTGGGGGAGTGGTGGGGTTAACCCCACCGTGGATCGGCCGGGCCGCTCCATTTCGCTCGGCTGCGTCGTACCCGACGATGGGTACATGTCACCGGAAACACTCACCCTCATCGCATCGCCCACCGAGGCCCCCGCCTCCTGGCCCAGCCAGGACGAACTGGATCCCTCGAAGGAGGTCATGCTCGAGGCTCGCGACGTCACGCGGATCTGGGGCAAGGGTCAGGCCGCCCAGACCGCAGTCGACCGGGTCGATCTGACCATCAAACGGGGCGAGGTTGTTGCCCTCGTCGGCCCGTCGGGGTCGGGGAAGTCGACCCTGGGTGCGCTCCTGGCCGGCATCGATAGGCCGACATCGGGGTCGATCGTTGTGACCGGCACCCGCATCGACCAGCTCGACGACGACGCTCTGGCCCGCTGGAGAGGCCGTCACGTGGGCATCGTCTTCCAGGACTACCACCTGTTGCCAACCCTCACCGCTTCGGAAAATGTCGAGCTGGCCCTGAAGCTGAACCGGCAGCGCACCCGCCGCCGGTCCACTGCCAGGGCGGCCTTGGCCGATGTCGGCCTGGCCGACAAGATCCACCGACTTCCCAGCCAGCTTTCGGGCGGAGAGCAACAGCGGGTCGCAATCGCTCGAGCGGTGGCCGTCCAACCCGGCCTCTTGTTGGCCGACGAACCAACCGGCAGCCTGGACCAGGCAACTGGCCGAGCCGTCTTCGCCCAGCTGATGAACCTGCGCAGTCGGGGTACGACCATCGTGTTCATCACCCACGACGATGAACTGGCCGCAGTTGCCGACCGGACCGTTCGTATGGTCGATGGCCGGATCGTGTCCGCGATGGTTGCGTCATGAGCTCGCTCGCCCAATCCCTGCGCAGGGCTCCGGCCCGCATCATCGCCAGCGTGCTGGCCATCGCTCTCGCCGTCGGTGCCATCGGTGTGTTCGCCGTGCCCGACGTAGCCGCAAATTCGCTGCGCGAACTCGCTGTTGAGGACCGCCTCGCTCACGTCGCGGCCGACACCTCCACTCTCGAGAGCGCCCAGGGTCTCACCGTCGACGGAGCCGAGACCATGGAAGGCCGTGTTTCGCGAACGGTTACCGCCGACGGCGTCGACATTCGTATGATCGGCGTCGATTTCGCCCATCAGTCCATAAACATCGTGCAGCCCGACTTCGGCCGCCTGCCCGGTGCTGGGGAGATCCTGGTCTCCGAAGGTGTTGCCGACCTAGGCGACACAGTGGTGGTGGCCGATACCGCGCTCGAGGTAGTGGGTATCGGCAACACGGCATGGTGGACCACCGACGATGTCCTCTACGCCGAGCTTGGTGAAGCCCAGTCGATCACGGGCGTGGACGGTGTGAACCGTGTGCTGGTACGCATGAGCGACGCAAGCGCGGACAACCTCGACGTTGCCGTCGACGATCTGCGTGACGCCCTGGACGAACGGGGCTCCACATATCAGTCGTTCCCCCTCACCGTGCCAGACGGGCGCCATCCCATCGAGTCCACCCTCACCCAGATATCCACCATGATAGGGATGCTCGGTGTGGTCGCCGGGGCGGTCGCGTTGGTCCTGCTCGCATCGACCACGAACACCCTGATAACCGAACGCACCAAGGAAGTAGCGGTGATGAGATCCCTCGGTGGTGCTCGGCGTCCACTTCGTCGGCGCTTGCGCCGGATCGCTCTGAGCATCGCTGCTGTGGGG
>JAAETH010000821.1 GCA_024228575.1 Actinomycetes bacterium | reverse complement strand
GTACCGACCCGCAGCCTGAGCAGTGAGACAAGCCGAACCAACCCCGCCGCCAACTTCAACGCGCCCGAGATCGCGCTCCCTCCCCTGAACAGCGACGCAAGAGACCCGATGAGCAGCGCAGATGACTTCTCGGCACTCTCACGGAAGCGGTACGTTTGGGTGAATCGCGACCACTCGAGGGAGGCGACCGTGGCTGCCGATCAGGCAATAGGGCTCGACGAGAGCAGCATCGTCGATGCCGAGCCGACGCCCTGCGCGGTGCGGCTTTCCCCCAAGTTCCCCAAACGGCCCGAGTCAGGTCCGCCGGTCGGCCTCGCGCTGAGCGGTGGCGGGTTCCGCGCCACCTTCGCAGCGCTCGGTGTGGTCCGCTACCTCGCCGACGTCGGCCTTCTCGGCAACCTGTGGATCTCGTCGTCGGTCTCGGGCGGTTCCGTCGCCAACGGCATCATCGCCACCAACTGGGGCAAGCTCCGAGATCGGGACTTCAGCGCCCCAGCGGTCGACGAGTTGCTCATCGATCCCACGGTGAAGCGAATCGCCAAGAGGTCGCTG
>JAAETH010000820.1 GCA_024228575.1 Actinomycetes bacterium | reverse complement strand
CGAGGTTCAGTTCGCTGTAGACGGCCTTGCGATCTTCAGGGTCGGCGTTGGCCAGGATGGCGACGATGCCCTTGAGCTGGCGGACGAGGTCCTTGATCTCTGTTGAGGTGAGTCGACCATCGCTGCCCTTGGGTCGCAGAGCGATCTCGGCTGCCTTGCGAGCGAGCTTCACTTCGTCGATCCACTGTCCGACGATGGCGGGATCGGTGCCGGCTTCGAGCGCCTGGCGATACTTGACGAGCTTGTCGTCGCATTCCTTGAGCTTCTTGCGCGCTGTGGTGAGCCGGTTCTGCTCGGCGATGTCGGGGCCGGTTGCGTGTGCCGCTCGGAAACTCCGTCGTCGCAGGTCAGGCCGCGTTTTCGTATTCGTGTATGAGTCCGTCGCATCTGCTGGTTCGAAGCACAGTGATCGTCGCTGGTGGAGTCTTGGGTGGGGCGTCGGTGGGTGTCGGCGGCCGTTGTTCGAGTGACTGGTGAGGCCGATGGGTGTTGTGGTGGTCGATGTAATCACGGACGAGGCGCTCGAGCTGTTTGCGGTTCCAGATGATGGTGCGGGGCAACCCTTCGGGTTGCTTGAGGAGTTCTCGGCGGATCGAGCCGATCCATCGCTCGGCGAAGGTGTTCGCTACGGGAACCCGCACTGGTGTTTTGAGGATCTTGAAGCCCTCGGTGCGGAAAATCTCATCGAACGCGTCGACGAACTGACTGCCTCGGTCGCGCACCAGCGCCCGAGCATCCTCGAGTTGGTCGGCGTGGGAGATGAACAGGCCGCGGGCGGCTTGAGTCGTCCACTCACCGGTCGGGTTGGCGGTGATACCGGCGAAGATCACCTCGCGGGTCTGGATTCTGATGAAGAACAGGACGTAGTAGCGGCGCAGGAACGCAGTGTCGACGGTGAAGAAGTCGCACGCGACCGCGGCCTGCGAGTGCAGGAACTCGGTCCAAGTGACATCGGAGCGGTTCGGGGACGGGTCGATGCTGTTGTCGGTGAGGATCTGCCACACTGTCGAGTGTGCGATCTTGTGGCCGAGTCGGGCGAGTTCGCCCTGGATGCGGCGATGTCCCCACGTTGGGTTCTCGGTGGCTAGCCGCACGATCAGCTGGCGCAGTTCAGCGGTGATTGGTGGCCGTCCGACACGACGGGTGGGTGGTTGGGTCCAATGTCGGGTGATTCGTTTGCGGTGCCAGCGAAGCAGCGTCTCGGGTGTGACGATCCATCCCTGTCGCAGTGCCTTGGG
>JAAETH010000819.1 GCA_024228575.1 Actinomycetes bacterium | reverse complement strand
ATATCGCGGTCGGCGCTTTCCAAGATGATGATGGCGGTAATAATCGGGGTGCCGTGTATGTGTTGTTCTTGAATGCAGACGGCACAGTCAAGGCCGAACAGAAAATCTCCTCCACCACCGGCGGGCTCACAGGCCCCCTCGACAACACCGACTACTTCGGTGTCTCGGTGGCAGGGCTGGGTGACCTGGACGGTGATGGGATAGTCGATATCGCGGTCGCCGCCCACTTCGACGATGACGGCGGCGGCGACCGCGGAGCCGTCTATGTGCTGTTCCTCAACGCAGACGGGACCGTCAAGGCAGAACAGAAGATCTCGTCGACCACGGGTGGGCTCACAGGACCCCTCGACAACGACGACCGGTTCGGTCGCTCGGTGGCAGGGATGGGTGACCTGGACGGTGATGGGATAGTCGATATCGCGGTTGGCGCCTACACTGACGATGACGGCGGCGGTAATCGGGGGGCCGTGTATGTGCTGTTCCTCAACGCCGACGGCACTGTTAAGGCCGAGCAGAAGATCTCGTCGACCACCGGTGGCCTCACAGGTCCCCTCGACAACTCCGACGGCTTCGGTATCACGGTGGCTGGGGTTGGTGACCTGGATGGTGATGGGATAGTCGATATCGCGGTCGGCGCCTACAACGATGATGATGGCGGCGCCGATCGGGGGGCCGTGTATGTGCTGTTCTTGAACGCTGATGGCACCGTCAAGGCCGAACAGAAGATCTCATCCACCACCGGTGGACTCACAGGACCCCTCGACAACGGCGACGAGTTCGGCACCTCGGTGGCCGGTGTCGGCGACCTAGACGGCGACGGCATCGCCGACATCGCGGTCGGCGCCTGGTACGACGACGACGGCGGCGCCCGT
>JAAETH010000818.1 GCA_024228575.1 Actinomycetes bacterium | reverse complement strand
TGCGTCGTCAGGGTCGAACGGGCCGAGGCCGCAGCTGCTGACCAGCTCCATTTGACGCTCCCCAATGCCGCGGAAGCCAATCCGAATGAGGAACTTCCCGGCCTTCCCCAGGCAACGACGTCAGCGCTGTGGCTCGTCGTCATCGGCTCGCGGGTTGTCCGGTTCCACCTCACCCCATCGGACCTCCACGTCGCTGACGTCGGCCATCAGGCGCAGCTCACGCGGGAGGTGATGACGGTGCATCAACGGTTCCGCAGCGACGTCAGGTTCGGGTCGATGGGAGCCCGCACCCAGGTCGTGCTGTCGTCACTCGACGTGGCGCTGCTCGACGGGTGCGCACTCGCCGATGGCGCCGTCGTGTGTGTTGATCCGCTGCTCGGACCGGTGCCGCTCGAAGCGCTCCCGAGCCTCCGGGCGGTTGCGTTCGTCGCCGCTCCGTCGCTGGGCCAGCACACCCGATCTGCGTCCGTCGAGCCGGCACTGCTCGACGGACCACTGCTGGTCGCCGGCCCTGGCCTCGATCATGGCGATGCCGAGGTGGAAGCGATCGCGAACCGGGTCGCCGATGCGGTCATCCTCAGCGGCGTCACGGCATCAGTCGAAACGACGTTGGCAGCGCTGACCACCTCGGTTGTTCACTTCGCGTGTCACGGTCACGTCCGCCCGGACCAGCCGATGTTCAGTTCGTTCCAGCTTGCCGACGGGCCGCTTGCGCTGCACGATTTCCAACTGCTCGACGCCCCACCGACGCTGGTCACCGCAGGATCATGCGATCTCGGCGGGGCCGACGGGACCGCCCACAACGTCGACACCGCCTTGTTGAGCATGGGGACACGCACCGTCATCTCCAGCAGCCACCAGGTCCCCGACCACTTGACAGCGATGCTGATGCCGCAGCTGTATGCGTCGGTGTTTCGAGGTGAATCCGCCGCGTCGGCGCTAGCGCACGCACGGCTCCACCCCGAGCTCGACCTGGTGGCCCAGGCCTTTCGCATCACCGGCGCGGACATCACCTTTCAGGGCGCGGCGGCGGGCTAGCGAAGGGTGAGGCTGGCCCGCGCTGCTGATGGGGATGCGGGAGTTCGACCTGGTTCGACTGGTTCCGCGGGTTTGAAGTTGTTGCCTGTGAACACCCGCCGTATTCTGCGGGTCACTCATCGGCTCAGACCGATCGCCTCGAGTAGGTGCTGAGAGAGCTGCTCGAGGAATCCGGGTGGCCGAGGAACTGTGGGATTACGACATCGTGACCCTTGGCGAGGTCTGCTCCCGTCAGGGCAAGGGCAAGCTCGTGGGCCAGCAGTCTTGACTCGTCGTTGGTTTGCCACTGGCCAAGGCTGGTCCGTAGCGCTTCGGTCATCCGTTGGACGGCGTTCCAGGCGTCTTCGCTGAGCGGGGCGGTTCGTCTCGTGTCGATGGTGGGGTGGTGGAGACGATGGCGCGGTCCCAGACGGGGGCTGTGATCGCTCGCGCCCGCTGACGACACGCCGAGCCATCGTGGATCGGCCGGCATCCGCGGGTTTGATTCCCGGACTCCCCGAGCGGCTTCGGATTCGTCTTGTGTCCGAACCGTAGAAGCCTGGTTGTTTCAGCCTCGTCGTTTGCGGTAGACCGCATGGTGATGAACAGGAATCTTGCTCCACTAATCACCTGGCTTCCGTCTCGCTCGGGGCTCAGCCTCAACGGGACATGGCAATCAATCATCGATGTCTACGACGTCGGCATCACGGGGCCGTTTGGCTCCGACGACGGTGAGACCGCCGGCAATCCGATGTGGGGCTTTGCCTTCGATCGGGGCCGGAACTCGTCGGGGAGGCGGTCAGAGTACGACTTCGATGGCTCACCCGAGATGGAGGTCCCTGGCGACTGGAACACCCAGCACGAGCGGTTCCACTACTACGAGGGGTCGATGTGGTTCCGCCGCCGATTTGGGACCCCCGAGCTCGCCGATGGTCGTCGTTCCTTCGTCCACTTCGGTGCTGTCAATCACTCGGCGACCGTGTTCCTGAACGGCCGGCGCCTGGCCGAGCACGAGGGTGGTTTTGGCCCGTTCTGCGTCGAGGTGACCGAGAGCCTCGATCGTGATGGTGGAGACAACGCTCTCATCGTCCGGGTCAACAACAGGCGCGAGCCAGACGGCATACCGACGACGAGGACCGACTGGTTCAACTACGGCGGAATCACTCGTGATGTGACCCTGCTCGATGTTCCGTCGACCTTCGTGCGCGATGCCTTCGTGCAGCTCGATCCTGCCGATCCGACCATCATCGTCGCCCAGGTGTGGCTCGACGGGTCCGATGCCCAGCAAGACGTCGACATCTTGTTCGACGGGGTGCTGGTCAGCGGGGTGCGCACCGATGCCGACGGCTTCGGTGAGGTTCGGTTTGCTGTGCCGGAGGGACTGAGCCTGTGGTCGCCGTCCGACCCTGTCTTGTACGACGTCGCACTCAGGGCCGAGACCGACGAGGTTCGCGACCGCATCGGGTTCCGT
>JAAETH010000817.1 GCA_024228575.1 Actinomycetes bacterium | reverse complement strand
TAGGGCTGTATTTCCTCGATGGCCGACAAAGCAGCTGAGTCCACGCCACCGGCAACTACGAGCCGATTAGCCAGATGATCGAGGGCCGAACGGAGTTGATGAACCACCTCCCCCGCCAGTAGTGCCAGCTCGATCGGCGGATCGGCCTTGACAACTAGAGCGAACACTGACGTGGTCCCATCAGCCTGGATCTGGCGCTGCAGATCCAGGGGGGGGTTTTATCGAGGTACTTGTGCATCTGCTCATCGAGCGTGACCAGGTGCACAAGGGCACGCGCCACCTTCGCTCTTATTCCGACCAATGGGTCAGTCATGCCCGTACAGTATCTGAACTACTGTCGGCCCTATGCCGGACCTTGCAGATGAGGAGCGCCTCGCCCGCTTCGTCGAAAAACTGTGGCGTCGTGAATTGGGCCGCGAGTCTGGATCCGAGCGGCACTACGAACCCGGCTCGTACGACGTCGACTTTCTGTATCCGCAGGCAACCCCACCAACGGCTCTGGAGATCACGAGCCTCCGAAACGAACCGTGGAAGAGCGGCACCATGGCTGCCAAACGCCATGTGCCACGCCTGGACCAATCTGCCAGACGGGGACGACATGGCCATTGGCGACTACAACTCGATGCCTCGGTCAACGTGAAGGAGATCACTGCTGACACGCTTGACCTTGGGGTATGACGAGGAACAATGCAGGATCCTGAGTCGACGCACCGATCCGACCATCGACATCGTGGGTGGGTCGGGCTCACAGGCCAATGAGTACGGTCATCGATGGCCACCTCGGTGTTCCAAAAAGGGTGGTTCTGAGATCGCTACCGTCCCGACCCCTTTCTTCGGTGGCGAACAGCCTGGAGTTCCACAATCTCGCCAGCTACCGTTTGTAACACTATCGGGTGCTCGAAACCCCTGATCTCGTTGGGGTCTTCGGTTCCGGGTCGTCCGTTGGAACGTGCCGGCATACCGATCCGTTCAGGATCCTGCACCAATCCTTCTCAGACCCCCGTTAGGGGCGTTCTTTGCTGATAAGGATCTCTCGGCGAACAGTCAGCGCACCTACCGCCAGGCCCTCGACACCCTCACCACCGACGTCGGCGAAGACCTACCTGTCGACAAGCTCACGACTGCCAAGATCCGACGAGTACTCGAGAAGCGGTGGGGTGAGGCGTCGCCGGCGACGTGGAACGCCCGCATCACTGCCCTCCAATCGTTTGTCCGTTACTGCCGATGCAACGAGTGGCTCCGCAAGGACCCGATGGCGGCGATCGACCGCAAACGAGTACCGAGGGATCAGACCAAGGCAATCGCCTACGACGACCTCGATCAGCTCTGGTCCCGGCCAGACATTGGGCTCCGGGAGAAGACCCTGTGGAAGATGCTCTACGAGACCGCGGCCAGGGCCAACGAGATCCTCGCTCTCAACATTGAAGACCTCGACCAGGCGCGCAAGCGAGCGGTCGTCATTGGCAAGGGCGGCCACCGCGAAGTCGTCATCTGGGCATCCGGCACCGCCCGACTCCTACCCAGATACCTCGCCGGCCGCAGGAGGGGACCCGTGTTCGTCACCAACCGCCGACCCAACGTCGTACCCGCCGACCCCGACGTATGCCCCGACACCGGCCTCGGACGCCTTTCCTACACCCGGGCCTGGTCAGCATTCAAGGATGCCAGCGGCGGGTGGACCCTCCACCAACTCCGCCACTCATCGCTCACCCACCTCGGCGAAGAAGGCGTCTCCGCCATCCTGCTCCAAGCCAAAAGCCGACACCAAGACCCCCGCACCCTCGCCCGCTACGCCAAACCCGGCATCGAAGCCGTCGCCGCCCTCACCGCCGAATTCGACCGCGGACGCCGCCACCGACAACGACACCGACGTCGACGTCGACGTCGACGACAACCTCGACCTGGCGTCACTATCGATAGTCTCACCGCCGACCAATGCCACCGTCACTGCGTTGGCAGACGGCACGGTGTGGTACGACCCCAATCAGGGGTTCGAAGGTATCGACAGTTTCGACTACCAGATCTGCGACACTGCCGGCGCATGTGACACGGCGACGGTGACCGTTGTCGTTGGCGATGCTGCTTGTACGATCAGCGGCACTGACGGTGACGACACACTGACCGGGACCGAACACACCACCGATACCGCCGGCTACACCGACCTCATCTTCGGCCTCTTCGACCTGTGCGGACTGCGCTTCTCCCCCCGCATCAAAGACCTCGGCGACCAACGACTCTGGCGACTACCGCAAACGCAAACCAACGGGGCC
>JAAETH010000816.1 GCA_024228575.1 Actinomycetes bacterium | reverse complement strand
GGTGGAGTTTCCGTGCCGGAAGTACGCTCCCCAGCCCCGTAGGACGGGGTTGAGGTTGGCGACCACGATGTCCAGGTCGGTGCTGGCGTAGCGTCGATGGGTTCGTTGCCGGACCTTGGCCCTGATGGAGGCCATGGCCCGCTTTGAGGGCCACTGGTGTAGGTAGTAGCGGCCCGGCTTCTTCCAGGACTCACGCATCCGATGATGGAAGCCCAAGAAGTCGAAGCCCTGCTCTCCCCTGGTGAGCTGCACGATGCTGGTCTTGTCGGGATGCAACCACAACCCGACCGGTTCCAGGATCGTGTCCAACTCTCGGCGGGCCACTTCGGCCCGCTCCCGGGTTGGGCAGAGAACAACAAGATCATCGGCGTAGCGCACCAACACTCCGAGATGACGGTTGTTCGCCCAGTGCTCGTCAGCGACGTGCAGGGCGATGTTGGCCAACAGCGGAGATAGTGGTGAGCCTTATGAACAGTGCTGGGTTATGTGCAGTGTCGGTTCGCTGTGCCTGGTGAGGGGGTGGCCGGGGTCTGTCCGCTGCGCATAAGCGCGTGTGGGTTGGTGTCAGAGGTTGGCGAGCCAGTGCAGCAGTCCGGGATCTTGGTTCCATTCTGGTAGGTCGTCGTCGACGACGTCGGTGTGGGCCGCTTCGAGGGCTCGACGTTTGGCTTCGGTCGAGGCGCGGGCGTAGATCTCGGTCGTGGACAACTCGATGTGTCCGAGAAGGTCGCGGATGTAGGGCAACGGGACGCCTGCCTCGTAGAGGTGCATGGCCTTGCTGTGACGCAGGGTGTGCGGGGTGACGTCGGCGTTGACGAGCGTCGGATCACCGCTGTTGGTCTGGTACTTGCTGACGAGCCAGGCGATCCCGCCGCGGCTGAGCTTGTCTCGGCGCTGGTTGAAGAACAATGGATGATCTTCGTGGCCGGCCCTGTCGAGGCGGTGTTCGGCGAGGTAGGCGCCCAGGAGCGTCACCGTGTTGCCGGTGAGCGGGACGTGACGGGTCTTTCGGCCTTTGCCGGTCAGGGCGACCAGCTCGGGCGGGGCGAGGCGGACGTCACGGACGGTGATGTCGACCAGTTCGCCGACCCTGGCCCCGGTGTCGTAGAGGACGGCGAGCAGGGTCGCGTCGCGGCGGCCCCGCCGGGTGGACCGGTCGGGCTGGGCGAGCAGGCAGCGGGTCTGCTCGACGGTCAGATGGTTGACGCCCGGCCGCAACACAGGCGCCCGCTTGGCCGGGATGGCGAGGATGTCCTGGCAACAGGCCATCCGGGTGGGGTCGTGGGACTGCATCCACCGGTAGAACGAACTGATCGCGGCCAGGCGCTGGTTACGGGTCGAGACGCTGTTGTTCCTACCAGTCTCGAGCCAGTCCAGGAAGGCGGTGATGGCCGCGGCGTCGACGCGATCCAGGGTGAGCTTCTCCGGCGGGACGGATCGCTCGTCACCGAAGAAGACGATCAGCAGTTTGAACGTGTCCCGGTAGGACGCGATCGTGTGGGGTGAGCAGCCACGCAGCCCGGCCAGATGCGCGGTGAGGAAGCGGTGCAGGAACACCGCGAAGTCAGTCGCCATGGCACAGCCCGGCGGTCAGGGGCGGGACGACGTCACCGAGAACGTGTTGGACCCGGGCGGTGATGTCGGGGTAGGACTCGGCCGTCAAGTGCAGGTAGTAGGCGGTGTCGGCGATCGAGGAATGGCCCAGGTAGGTCTACAGGACCGGCAGCAGGGCGCCGACGTCCTCGCCGCGAGCGAACCACGAACGCAGATTGTTGACCACAAACGTGTGGCGCAGATCATGAACGCGAGGGCCGTGGCCTCGACCGCCGTGCGAGATCCGGGCCTGCCACAGGAACCTGCGGAAGTTCTTGTCGATGTTCCCCAACGTCAAGGGTTGCCCAGCGGTGCCGGGCAAGAACCAGTCCCCGCCGCGGTGTCCGGCGACGCGGGCGTCGTAGTCGGCGAGCCTGACACGCAACGGTTCGCTGAGGGGCACCTGCCGGTCCTTGCCACCCTTGGCGTCGCGGATGCGTAAGACCCCGACG
>JAAETH010000815.1 GCA_024228575.1 Actinomycetes bacterium | reverse complement strand
TATCGACGGTGACGGCATAAACGACATCGCAGTCGGCGCCGACAATGACGATGACGGCGGCTCCAACCGCGGGGCCGTCTATGTGCTGTTCCTCAACGCAGACGGCACGGTCAAAGCCGAACAGAAAATCTCATCGCTCACCGGTGGGCTCACAGGACCCCTCGACAACTCCGACTACTTCGGGGCGTCGGTGGCTGGGATCGGTGACCTCGACGGTGACGGCATCGTCGACATCGCGGTCGGCGCCCACGCCGATGATGACGGCGGCTCGGCTAGCGGGGCCGTGTATGTCCTGTTCCTCAACGCGGATGGCACAGTCAAAGCCGAACAGAAGATCTCCTCCACCACCGGCAGCCTCACAGGACCCCTCGACAACGACGACTGGTTCGGTGGTTCGGTGGCTGGGGTTGGTGACCTCGATGGTGACGGGATAGGCGATGTCGCGATCGGCGCCGTCCTCGATGATGACGGTGGCGGTGATCGGGGGGTCGTCTATGTGCTGTTCTTGAACACCGATGGCACGGTGAAGGCTGAACAGAAGATCTCCTCCACCACCGGCGGGCTCACAGGACCCCTCGACGACTCCGACTACTTCGGTGTGTCAGTCACCGGGGTTGGTGATGTGGATGGTGACGGGATCGTCGACATCGCGGTCGGCGCCTACAACGACGGTGACGGCGGCAGTGGTCGGGGGGCCGTGTATGTGTTGTTCCTCAACGCGGACGGCACGGTGAACGCCGAGCAGAAGATCTCGTCGACCACCGGTGGGTTGACCGGCCCCCTCGACAACTCCGACTACTTCGGGTGGTCGGTGGCCGGTATCGGTGATGTGGATGGTGACGGGATCGTCGACATCGCGGTCGGTGCCTACAGTGACGATGACGGCGGCAGTGGTCGGGGTGCCGTGTACGTCCTCAACCTGGCCTGCCCGGACTCCGACTCAGACGGATTGTGTGACCTCGAGGAGGACGCAAACACCGACCTCGACAACAACCCGGCCACCACACCAGGCCCAGACACCGACGGCGACACCACCCCCAACTACCTCGACCCAGACGACGACGGCGACGGCACCCCCACCGCGTCAGAGAACGCCGACCCCAACGCCGATGGCGACCCACGCGACGCCCTCGACTCTGATTGGGACGGCCAACCCGACTACCTCGACCTCCCAATCACTGTCGCCACTGGCGGAACGGTGGCTACCGAGCAGAAGATCTCCGACACCGCCGGCGGGTTGACAGCCATTCTCGACAACTCCGACCGCTTCGGGTACTCGCTGGCTTCGATCGGTGATGTGGATGGTGACGGGATCGCCGATATCGCGGTCGGCGCCCTGTATGACGATGACGGCGGTCCCGATCGGGGGGCCGTGTATGTGCTGTTCCTCAACGCGGATGGCACCGTCAAAGCCGAACAGAAGATCTCATCGCTCACGGGCGGGCTCACAGGACCCCTAGATGATCTCGACTATTTCGGTTGGTCGGTGGCCGGTATCGGTGATGTTGATGGTGACGGGATCACCGACATCGCGGTCGGCGCCATCAG
>JAAETH010000814.1 GCA_024228575.1 Actinomycetes bacterium | reverse complement strand
TGAGCCAAATAGCATGATCTGGCCAAGGGTCTGGATGACGGGCTCCGGGACGCCGGCGGTATCGACATCGGGGAAGAAGCGAGCACCGGAACAGGTGTCGCCCGGGTCGGTGACCGCTTCTGTGGTTTGGGTGGCTGCGTCGGCCACCTCGTCGGCCAGTTCGTTGGTGACGCCGATCGTCGATCCCGCCAATACCCCTCCGCCCGAGTCGTAGATGACGTATCGCACGTTGGCATCGGGTGATGCATCTGCTGAAAGTACAAAGTACCCGTCCCGCGTGCGCCGCCAGTAGACCGTCCCATCGATCTCGAGCACGGCAACACTAGACCTGATCGGGGCGCGGCCGCTGACCGAGACCGTCATGAGACCGTCGGTGCCAATCCTGAATCCACCTCCCACACTGCCGCGGGCATCTCTGTCACCGCACGAGGCTCCAGAGGTCCCACCCGGTCCGTATTCGACAAGACAGGCACCCGACCATCTCGGTTCTCCACCTACTTCGTCAGCTCCAACACCTCCAACAAAGTCGTAGAGGCGCTGCTCGCCGACGGCGCCACCGAACACGACATGGACCACCTCGTCAAGCCATTCCGCGGACGCATTCTCCCTCACGTCATCCGCGAGGGTCTCACCTGGTTCTTGCCAAACGATCTCCTTTGCATCGGGCCCAAGATCGAACAACGGAGCGGGGTCAAGCTCGGGAATGAGGATCGGAATCCCGTCGACGGGGGCCACAGTCGTCTCCGTCGGCCCCGCCGGAGTAAGCGTCGTCTCCCCCGACGGGCGCAGCGCGAGCACCACTCCCCCGATCAGGACGACCGCACCCACTGCAGCGGCAACCGAGACGCCGATGGTCCGCATCCGTGCGGAACGATGGAGCTTGGCGAGCGGCGGTGGGGTCAAC
>JAAETH010000813.1 GCA_024228575.1 Actinomycetes bacterium | reverse complement strand
CGCGGTGCAATAGATCGGGTGGAACCCGAACCCGCCCCTTGTATGTCGGCGCGGTGACCTCCTTGTTCTCCGAGTGGACCTCATGGAGCGACGCGTCGATGTCCAACACGACCTCACCGGTCATCGTCGCCGACGACCTCGCCCACACCTGAGCACGCATCTCAGCCATCGAGTTCCACAACCGCTCACGGGTCGCACCGTCGAGTTGATGGAACACCCGCCACAGGGTCGAGTCCGACGGCACCTCCCCAAACAACGTTGCCTGGGATCGGAAGGCTTCGATATCGGTGCACGCCTCACCGCCACCCGCCAGCATCAACATCGCCTGGGTGAGCACCTTGCTGCGGTCATGGACCGGGGCCCGGTCACCGCTCGTCAGATAATTCCGCTTTCATGACGGGCGATGCCCCTGGGGGTCGCCGTTGTTCGGCGTGAGGGTACGTTTGCCGAGACGAAGGGGGCCGCTGATGGCCGAGGTCGTGCTTTTTCATCACGCGCAGGGACGTACCTCGGGTGTCGAGGGGTTTGCCGCGAGACTCAAAGCCGCTGGCCATCGCGTGCACGTGCCGGACCTCTACGACGGTCAGCTCTTCGAGGATCTTGAAGCGGGTGTCGGCTATGCCCAGGCGGTTGGTTTCGACACGATCGTTGAGAAAGGCGTGGCTGCCGCCGAGGGCCTTCCTTCTGAGGTGGTGTACGCGGGATTCTCGCTCGGAGTCATGCCCGCTCAGCGACTTGCGCAGACCCAACCGCTGGCTCGGGGGGCACTGTTGTTCGAAGCCTGCGCCCCTCCGTCTACCTTTGGCGGACCCTGGCCAGGGCAGGTTCCGATCCAGATCCACGGCATGGACGAAGATGAGTTCTTCGCCGGCGATGGCGACCTCGACGCTGCCCGTTCGATCGTGGCGAGTTCCAACAAGGCCGAGCTGTTCCTGTACCCAGGGGACCGACACTTGTTCGCCGACGACAGCCTCCCCGCCTACGAGCCAGTCGCGGCCGACCTTCTCCTCCAACGAGTGACGGGCTTTCTCGACGCGATCATCTAGGTGACGCCCGTCAGATAATCACCCTTTCATGACGGCGTCCGGCAACGGCTGTGCGTCACCGAGCCGGCGAACTGTGATGGTGGCCGGCGGGATTATGGGCGGACTATATGGGACAGGGTTGTGGCCTTGGCCATCCGAGGCCGAGCGTGTGTGACTCGACTCGTGAATGGTAGTGGCGGGGCGAGCTAGCCGGTCTGGAAGGAAGCGATAGCCGAGATCTAGCTGTCCCCTGTTGGCGCGGGTGTCGCTTGACGAGTCGGATGGGTTAGGGGATGTCGATGGGGAGTCGGGCGACGAGGGCACGGTCGGATTGGTCTCCCTCGAATGCCGGCTGGTCGAAGACCTGGACTGGGAGCACGAACTCGTAGGTCCCGGTTGGGAGTGCGTAGCCGAGATCGAAGTTGCATGGTTCGGTAGCTGGGATCGCGGCGATTGTGGTGTCGGCGCCGGGGTCGAGTCGGATACTGCCCCGACTCTCAGCGGTCATGTCCCCTACGAAGGTGGTGACTAGCTCGGTGCCGGCGGGCAGGGTCAACTCCGCGGTGCGGGACGGCACGAGATGGACAGTGGTGGCGCCGGTGTTGGTGATCACGAGCTCAATCAGCCCGTCACCGGTGTCGCCGATGAGTGTCATCGACTTGACCGCGAGTTCGTTGGCGGGCTCGCTGTGCCAGACCGGTTGGCAGAAGCTGTTGTTCGCAGGGTCGACTCGCTCTGGGGGGTAGGGGAAGAGGCCCAGGTGGATGTCGATGAGCCCCTGGTAGCGGTCCAGCAGGACGGCGGCCAGGGGTTCCTGGTCCGAGCGCAGGGTGACACGGCTGACGTCATAGTGGCCTTGGCCCATCGAGTTGTAGGCCCACTCGTCAGAGCTGGGATCGCTGGCCGCCTTGATGTCCGCGATGATCAGTCGCTGCCACGGAGGCATACCGGCCAGGTTGTAGAGCTGTTCGGACCAGTCGACGAACACCAACAGTTCGGGGTGTTCGACTGCTTCGAGCAGAGCACGGCAGTCCCAGGTGGCGTCGTCGGTGGCTACCAGAATGCGGGGCCATCCCTTGACCATGAGATGTTGGGATGGGATGCCGTAGTAGTCCTGCAGCAGCTTGGTGTCGGCGTGCAGTTCATGCATGAGGCCCAGATGGGCTCGGGTCTGCTCGATCGTCGGTACCTCAGCACCCAATAGGTCGGATGCGGGCATGCCGACGGTGCAGTCCTCGGGGCCGATCGCCTCGGGCCCGGTCGGGCTCGTGGACGCACAGGCGATCGCCACCACCAGCAGCACAGCAATCACCGATAGCAGGCGCCAAGACACCAACCGATGCTGACACAAGCCTGACCCACCAGACCGATCACCCCTCGGCGCCGGCCATCACAGTCCCGGCGATGGGAGGCGGTCTCTCCCGGGATATTGGGCGCGCGGTATGGGATGGTGTTCCGTTGTGGAAGGTGCAGCGCTGGCCGTTCCAGGTGCAGTGGGGGGCGTGGTCTTCATTGGTCAGCAGGTGGAGGTCATCCCATTGTTGGGTGGTGGCGTTCCATTGGCGGAGCATGCCGGACTCAACGGGGACGGGGTCTGCTGGTCCGTTGAGCCGCCAGGGGATGTCGGGCCCGAGGCTGGGGTGTTCGAAATCGGCGGCCCACATGGCCAACAGGAGGTTGGGTCGGTTGAGGCCGCCGGGGAGTTCGGAGGCGAGGGTGAGGATCTGGGTTTGGAGCCATCCGTAGTCGGCCAGACCGGCGGCCCAGCCGTTGAAGCTGGGGTCGTATCCGAGGGCGGTGAGTTCGTTGGTGACCCATTGCTGGTACAGCGGCTCGGGGGCGCCGCCTCGTTCGCCACCGGCTCCGGGACGGGGCACGGAGAGCCATCCGTGGGCGGTGTCACCGCCGGGGGTGAGGTAGGCGCTGGGGTCATCACAGAAGCTCGGCAAGATGGCGGCGACAAGGTCGAGGGCGGCCAGTTCTTCGGACTGGGTCAGCAGGCTGCAGGGGTGGCCGGCGGTCGCGGCGATCACTACGTCGGGGTCGGCGTCGATGACATCGGTGATCTGGTCATCGAGGGTTTGGGCGGTTTGGTCGTGGGTGATGGGGATGACCTCGGCGATCACGTTGGGCTGGTGGGTGGCCCAGTGGGCGAAGGCGTCATGGATGAGCCAACCCAGGTCGTTGTCCATCACCACGGCTGCCACCCGGAGAGGGTTGGGTCCGGCGGGGCCGGTGAGGGCTTGGCCCCAGAGGGCGGTCTCGGCGCCGATGGTCATCCCGAACGGGGGCGCCCACAGGCTGGTGGTGAGACTGTCGTGGAACGTGTTGGCCAACAGGTTGGGGACACAGGCGTTCTCGAGTAGGCGGGTGACGGCCACAGTGGGGCGGCTGCCGTAGGTCGACACGGCCAGGGGCTGGGGGCCGGCGAGGGTCTCGTTGATGTGGTTGACGGTGAACTGGGGCAAGAAGCCATCGTCGCGATGGGTCAACTCGAGGTCGCGGCCGCCGATGCCGCCAGCCTGGTTGACGCGGTCGATGCGTTCCTGGTCGATCACGGGGGTGTGGGGGAACACGCCGAGCCCTTGGGTGGTGGCGACCATGACGATCTCCACGGTGTCGTCGGTGACACCCGCGGCCGGATCCCAGCCGGCTGGGCAGTCGTTGAGGTCCACGTTGAGGCCGCCCGGGCCCCGCAGCACATTGTCGTCACCGACACCCCACCCCTCGGTGACGGCCCGCTCGACGATGACCTGACGCTGCTCGGCCCACCGCTG
>JAAETH010000812.1 GCA_024228575.1 Actinomycetes bacterium | reverse complement strand
GTGTCGTACTCACGCAGGCCGTCTGCGGAACGTCTTGTGTCGTACTCACGCAGGCCGTCTGCGGGACGTCTTGTGTCGTACTCACGCAGGCCGTCTGCGGGACGTCTTGTGTCGTACTCACGCAGGCCGTCTGCGGGACGTCTTGTGTCGTACTCACGCAGGCCGTCTGCGGGACGTCTTTTGTCGTACTCACGCAGGCCATCTGCGGAACGTCTTGTGTCGTACTCACGCAGGCCGTCTGCGGAACGTCTTGTGTCCCGATGCCCTTGCTCAGAGGCTGCCGTCGATTTGTGCGAGTTGGTCGATGCGGCGCTGGTGACGCCCGCCCTCGAACTCGGTGCGAAGCCACAGGTCGACGATTTCTTCTGCCATGAATGTGGTGATCACACGCCCGCCCATCGACAGAACGTTGGCATCGTTGTGCAGGCGCGACATGCGGGCCATCCACAGGTCGTGACACAGGGCCGCCCGTATGCCGGGAACCTTGTTGGCCGCTATCTGCTCGCCCTGGCCAGAGCCACCGATAACGATGCCCCTGTCGGCCTCGTCATCGGCGACCGCCTTGCCCACCGCAGCACAGATCGGGGGATAGTCGCACGATTCGGGACCATCGGTGCCGAAGTCGGCGACCTTGTGACCTTCCGATCTGAGGTACTCGGCGATGTGCTGCTTGAGGTCGAAACCGGCGTGATCGGAGCCAATGGCAATGTGCATCAGCCAGATCATAGGGGTCTTGGCGGTACCGTTCGGAGTCGATGAGCAACGTCAACCTCAACTCGTCTGGCCCGCCCGAGACCGTCATTGCGGTCGTACCCGCCGACCAGGCGACCAAGCTCGCACAAGCCATGGCCGAACCGCCCGAGGGGCGCCGGGCGGCGGTGGCCGCCGTGGTCGCTGCGTATCCTCGATTTCTCGACGGCTGGGCGGCTCTCGGAGCCCTCGGGCGGGATCCCATCGAGCGTTACGCCGCCTTCCGAGTGGGTTACCACAGGGGCCTCGACACCTTGCGAGCCAACGGTTGGAGGGGAAGCGGATTTGTGCGCTGGGTTCACGAATCGAACCGCGGCTTCCTCAGAGCGCTTCTCGGTCTGCAAAGGGCGGCGGCAGCGATCGGTGAGAGCGACGAACAGGAGCGGTGCGAACAGTTCTTGCTCCAGCTCGATCCATCTGGCATCCCGGCAGAAGAGTGAACTCCGCCATCGGTGCCGTTCTCGCCGGCGGTGGTTCGAGCCGGATGGGATCCGACAAGGGACTTCTCGAGATCGACGGGGTTCCTATGGTCAGGCACGTCGCCGAGGCCATGGCGGCAGCCGGCGTGGCCGAAGTAGTCATCGCCGGCGCTCGATCCGACGAGATGGGTGCGGCGGCGAGATGCCAGGTCCTCGACGACCCACTCGACGATAGGGGACCCCTGGCCGGTGTCGCCTCCGCCCTCGAATTCTGTGATCACATCCCGGGTGCCGACGTGGTGGTCGTCTGTCCGTGTGACGTTCCGGGCGTACACGCCGACGACTTCAGGCTGCTGTTGGCTGTTCTCGTCAGCCGATCGGACGTCGACGTTGCCTACATGAGGCACGGCGACCGGATCGAGCCGCTCGTGTCGGCGTGGCGTCCGCACACGGCCCGCAAGGTGGTCGAGGATGCCATCGTCGCCGGGTCTGCCTCTGTCCGATCGGTTCTTGAACACCTCGACGTCGCCGAGATCGAGGCACCGGAGCCTCGGCGGCTGGTGAACATCAACACACCAGCAGATCTCGCAGAACTGATCAGGCACCGGCAGCGGCGCGCTGACCGGTAACGTCTGTGTTCGGTGGACCGCTAACGACGACAATCCCTGGGAGTACTCCGAATGCCCGCAACCGAAACTACGGTGGACGTGGCCGAGTGAGTTCCGAGAACCGACAGGGGTCGAGACGCCAGAACTTCAGACGCAAGACGGGTGACCGCCGCCAGGAACCCAGGGCCGAGGGGGGCGAGAGTTACCGTTGGGTCGAGACCGAAGCCGGACTTGCCGAGGTTGTTGAGGCGATCAGCGCCGAGCCCAGGTTCGCCCTCGACACCGAGTTTCATCGCGAGCGTACGTATTACCCAAAGGTCGCACTCGTTCAGATTGCGTGGGACAAGGCGCAACACGTGGTTCTCATCGACCCATTGAAGGTCGACATCGCGCCCCTTGCCAGCGCTCTGAGCGGCCCGGGCATGGTTGTCATGCACGCCGCACAGCAGGACCTCGAGGTGCTCCAGAGGGCGTGCGACACGGTTCCTGCCGTGCTGTTCGACACCCAGATTGCGGCAGGGTTCGTAGGGCTCAGCTCGCCTTCTTTGTCGACGTTGTCCGACCGATTCCTGCGTCAGCGGCTGCCGAAGGGTGATCGACTGACCGATTGGTTTCAGAGACCCCTCAACCAGGCACAACGCGAGTACGCGGCATCCGACGTTCTCTACCTCGAGGAGATCCACGACCTTCTCGTGGCCGACCTCACCGAACGCGGGCGCGTCGAATGGGCCCGTGACGAGTGCGAGAAGCTACGTGTGAAACCGCTCGGCGATTCTGACCCGACGACGGCATGGCAGAAGATAAAGGAAGCCAGGCACTTGCGCGGTCAGGCCCGCTGCATTGCGCGAGAGCTTGGTGCGTGGCGCGAAACCACGGCCCAGAACACCGATCAGCCCGTACGTTTTGTCCTGTCCGATCTGGCGCTGGTGGCGGTCAGCCAGAAGGCACCGGCAACAATCGATCAGCTCAGGTCGGTACGGGGCCTCGACGGGCGCCATCTCAAGGATGGCGCGGGCACCCTGATCCTGGAGGCCGTTCAAAGGGGAGCCGACCTGCCAGAAGATGCGATCGAATCGGCCAGAACGACGACGCCCACTCTCGAAAGGCGGCTTCGTCCCGCCGTCACACTCGTGTCGGCCTGGATAAGCCAGCTCGCCCGCGATTCTGATCTGGATCCGGCACTGCTGGCGACCCGGTCCGACATCATCGATTTCCTGCGGGACGAACCAGACGCCTCGCTTCGTGAGGGCTGGAGGCAAGACATCGTGGGCAGTCGGATCACATCACTTGTCGACGGTCGTGCAGCATTGGCGTTCGACGATGGCGCTCTCGTGCTGGTCGAGCGGTGAGGCGTACAGAGGGTATCGAGCCTTGACCTGCGGTTTTTCCGTCGTCGTGTCGTGTCCGACCCGTTGTGTCGGACTACAATCGCACCAGTCCGCGGCCAGGAGGGCGCCCACGTGGTGAAGAAGGGTCGGCATCGCCGCTACGAAGAAGCCAGGCGATTTCAGCGTTCATCGACATTCGATCTCGAGGAATTCGACCTCGACGCGCCCGATCCGTTCGCCTTGCCCGAGACGGGTGTCGAGGAGGACGACGATCAGTTCGAAGACGAGGACGACAAATACGCCGAGCTCGCCCGCAAATACGCCGACTTCGACGACAGCGATTCCAAGAGCGACGACGCTCGCTAGTCCACGGCACCCGGACCCCTGGAACCGGTCATCTAGATTCCGACGGCGGCCATTCCCGTGGTCATCCACGCGCTCGATGAGCGCTCCAACACGGCCTCGTGAATGAGGTCGGTCATCTCGCTCATCCGTCGTTCATGCTCGGATCGGCGCGTCAGTCCGTTGGTCAGGTAGACGCCGACCAGTTCGTCGGCGGGGTCGCAGAACGCCCGTCCCGAGATGCCGTCGTGGCCGAAGACCCGGTGACCGAACGAGCCACTGAACGAGCCCGCGACCTGGAATCCGAGCCCCCACGGAACCGCCGCACCGATGACGCGGTCGCGGAGGCCGTAGCGGTGGACCGAGGTGAAGAGATCGATCGTATTTCGCGAGTCGAGGATTCGACCATCGCGGGCGTTGATCGCTTCATAGAAACGCCCGAGCGCCGCCGCCGAACCCCATGCGCTGATGCCCGGGTCACACTTGGCCATGTGCCAGGTCGTGTTGTGGATCGTCTCGCGGTGGAACGCGGTACCTCCGGCCGTGTAGCCGCACCAGTGGACGGGCGAGATCTGGCCGCTGAGTTTCTCGATCTGGCGGCTACCGAGGTTGAACATCAGCTGGCCGTTGAGGCCGGTTGGCCGCAGTATGTTCTTGCTCAGCAGGCGGTGGATCGGTTTGCGTTCGGCTGCCTCGAGGACCGCTTGTAGGACCCGCCAACCGGGGCTTGAATGAAACGCAGCAGCGGTCCCCGGGATGTGTTCGCCACGGTGCAGACAGAGCTGTTCGATCGCCTCGTGGTGCTCGACATCGCGGTCGCCGAGTTCGGCACCGGCGAAACCACCCATATGGGTCAGCAGATGGCGCACGGTGCACGCCTCCTTGCCGTTGCCCCAGTCAGGTAGATACTGCGAGACCAGATCGTCGAGGCCGAGCCGCCCTCGTTCGACGGCGCCGGCCACCAGCACGGTCAAGAGCGGCATCCCGGCTTCGTACAATCTCAGGACGTGATGGGGTTCGATCGGACGCCCCTCGATCAGCTCGCCATCGGCTAGGTCGACCAGTGTTTGACCCGCGCGTGAAACATACAACTGCGAGCCCGCTTGAAGGCCCATCTCGCGGTGTTCGACCATCAGGTCCTGCAGTGCGTGGAGTTGGGCCATGCCGACCATGTCGGCCGTGAGCGGGCTCAGATCACCGGTAGGGGGCCGCCCTTGTTCGCCCCAGGGGCGCAAGCCCCTTCGCGTTGTCGTTATGGCCTGGCCTTCTGCCGTTCCCGCATGTGTCGGACCAGCTCGTCGTAGATGGGTTCGCCACACATGGCGGTGAGTTCGTGGCGCAGGCTGACGTAGGCAGGTTGGGGGTGATTCAGGGCCAGCGGATCCGTGGTGCACCACCAGCCGAAGTCGTGGCCGCCTTCACCCCAGTCTCTGCGACCCCATTCGCGGACCATCGTGTAGATGTGCCCGGTCTCGGTTTCGTGGTCTTCGCGGCGGACCGGTACCTGCCAACACACCTCGGGCTTCACATCGGCGGGGGTCAGCGACCGGTCGACAGCTGCGACATGTAGCGCGCAGCCAGCCCCTCGTGTGAAGTCCTCGCGGTTCAAAAAGACGCACGCCCCGTCGACGACCTTGGTCTTTCGAGAAGTTTTGCCGTCGTCCGCGGTGCTGGTGTCGAAGGGAGCGTCGGTGCGGAGCTGCCAGTTGTCGGAACCGAGGTAGCGTTCGACGGCGTCCGCGACCGCCCCCTCGTCGCTGTCGTCGCAGAGGTAGGCCCCGTGTTCGCAGCAGCCGATGATCTCATCGGGTCGAGGGCCGATACCCCGACAGCCCGATCCGTAGATGCAGCCATAGCCGGACCCGAGGAAGGTTGCGTCGAACATCCATGTGCGTTCCTCCTCGGGGTCGTCGAATGAGATCCACTCGCGCACATCGTCCACCCGATGATCGTAGGCGAGTCCCGCCCTGCCGGTACCGTTGGAGCGATGAACAACCATCTTCAGGCCGACCTGGACGGCGTGGCCGACCAGCTCGAGACAATTGGCGAGACCTTGGCAGAGATGGGCATCGGGGTGTTGCGCGACGCAATCGACGATCCCGACTCCGACGGCAAACGGCCCGCTGAGGAAAAGCGGATAACCAGGGCCCGCCGCAGCGTCGAGAAGGCGGCCGCCCTGCTGCGCAACGAGTCGTCTGCTGGGGTGCTGTGAACGAGCGCAGGTCAGCAGAGGTCCACGCTCTCGTCGAGGCGCTGGCCGACGATGTCGGCAACTCGAACCACCGATATGTGGTCGAGCTGTTGAACGCCGCGGTCGGGCTCGTGTCCGATCATCCGAGCCGCCTCGATCTCAAGATCGCCTCGGCAGCACTGACCGAAATGCGACAGGCGTTCGCGACATTTGCGCCGTACCACGACCACAAGAAGGTCACCATCTTTGGTTCGGCTCGAACCCAACCCGACGACACGGCGTACAAGGCCGCCCACGATGTGGCCTCCGGTATGGCCGAACGTGGATGGATGGTGGTCACCGGTGCGGGCCCCGGCATCATGGCGGCCGCCAATCACGGAGCCGGGCGAGACATGAGCTTTGGTGTGAATATCCGGTTGCCGTTCGAGCAGGAGGTCAACGCCTTGCTCCACGGCGACGAGAAGCTCGTCGAGATGAAGTACTTCTTCACTCGCAAACTCATGTTGATGAAGGAGTCAGCGGGTTTTATTGCCCTGCCAGGTGGGTTCGGCACCCAGGACGAGACGTTCGAGTTGCTCACCCTGCAACAGACCGGGAAGGGTGAACCGGCTCCGGTTGTTCTGCTCGACGTTCCCGGTGGTTCGTATTGGGAAAGTTGGGTCGAGTTCATCACCACAGAACTCGAGGGTGGGGGAATGATCAACCCGATCGATCATGGCCTCTATTCACTCACCGACGATGTCGACCAGGCGTGCGAGGAGGTTGTGTCGTTCTGGCGGAACTATCACTCGGTGCGCTACGTCGGCGAACGGCTGGTCGTACGGATGAACCGACCCCTGCCAGATGAGGCGCTCGAGGAGATAAACGACCGTTTCGGGTACCTGGTCGATTCGGGCCAAATCACACCGTCAAAGGCCCTGCGCCCAGAGGTGGTCGACGATGACGTCGTCGATCTTCCCCGCATCGCCTTCGATTATGGCCGTAGCCACTACGGCAAACTTCGCGGCCTGATCGAGGTCGTCAACCGTTATTGACCGCCCCCCGGCAGGACTCAGATCAGTCGTTTGACGGCGTGGATCTCGCCATTGTCGATGATGCCAGACGGTTCGTAGCCACCGGCCTCGTACAGGGGCGCCGGCGAACCCGGGCCCACACCCCACGACACCTCGATGGCGGACGCACCCTGGTCGCGGCACCACTGTTCGAATCGGTCGAGAGCGGCCGAGCCGATGCCCCGTCGCTGATACATCCGATCGACCAGGAACCGCCACAGGTAGGGGTTTGTGTGGGTTTCGGTCGCCTCCGACGCCATGATGAAGCCTGCGATCTCGCCGTCGGCCTCGATGGCGCGATACCACGGCACCAGGGGGGCTCCGTCGGAGGAGGGGGGTACCAGAGCCTCCCTGAAGTTGCCGAGCATCGGGGAGACGAAACGCTCCTGGGACTTGTGGCTGGTCAGGGCTCCGATCACACGCCGATTGTCCGCGGTGACAGGCACCAGCTCCACCCGGTCGGGCCGGTGTCGGGGACGGTTGCACCAGGCCTCCCAATCGGAGCGGACCATGCCGTACAACATGTTGTCGGAGCACCTGTCGCCAACCCAGAACGACTGGCGGGTCAGACCCTCAAAAACCAGGCCACATGTTTCCACGACACGAGCAGACGGAGCGTTGTCTGGATGCAGTTCTGACTCGATTCGGCTGACCCCCAAATCGGTGAACAGCCAACGGATCAGCGCTTGGGCGGCCTCGGTTGCGTAGCCCCGCCCCCAGTGGTCGGGATGGAACGTGTAGCCGATTTGGGCAGTGCGGCCACCCCACGTGATGGCGATGGCCAGATCGCCGAGGATCTGTTGCGGGTCTGCGGCGTCGACGACGGTCAACGACCACCATTTGTTGTCCTGGGGCCCGTCCATGTCCGCCACTTCGGCCGTCCGTTGTTCGGCCCGCTCGAGGGTGTAGGGCATCTCCCAGTCCTGATAGCGGGCCACCTCGGGCAGCCTTCGACGCTCGAAGGCTGCCGCGGCATCGCTGAGCCGAGGCCAACGCAGGATCAGCCGGTCGGTGCGGATCGAATTGAAGGTCACGGTCTTCGAAGATAGTCGGCGAGCCCCTCTCTCAAGGGGGTGAATATGTGAACCCCATCAGGTGAAGATGATCTGGGCGCCTTGGGACACCTCGATGAACTCCGTTGCCGTGATGATGTCGATGACCTCGTCGGCCAGGTCGTCCTTTTCGTAGCCCATCATGTCGACCGACATCTTGCAGGCCCAGAGCTGGCCACCCGCCGCCTCGATCATCTCGATGAACTCGGGGATCTCTGGCACGTCGAGGTCGGAGATCTGCTTCTTCATCATCCTCGTTGCCATCGCCGTCATCCCCGGCAGTCCCGCCATGGCCTGAGGCATGTGGAACCGACCGCCGGGTGGGTGCATCGCGGTGTTGCCCATCCAGGTGAACTGGAGGTCGGACATGTGCTTCTTGGTGACCATGTCGAGTCCCCAGAAGGTGAAGAAGATGTGTGTCTCGATGCCTTCCATCAGTGCGGCGTTGGCCATGACCAGCGATGGGTAGGCCATGTCGAGTGTGCCCTTCGAGGCAATGAAACACATCTTGCGTTCGGTGTTGTCGTCTCCGAAGTCTGGAACCAGGGGTTTGTCAGTCATTGTTTCTCTATTTCTCGAATTGGGGAGGTGGGTCGGTGGGCACGTCAGAACTCGGTGGAGCCGAGTTCACACACACCCGTGTGGTTTGGGTACGCCGGCGATGTAGGACATCTTCTTGGCAGGCTTCTTGGGGAAGAGCTGGAAGAGCTGCTTGGTGGGCACTCCGCCGACGTTGGCCACTCGGCGCAGCATCGGGGTCTCTCCCTGTTCCTTGTAGTCCTCGCGCAAGAAGCTCAGGATCGGCCAGTGGGCATCGGACAACTCGATACCGATGTTCGAAGCGAGTTCGTTGGCGATGTCCTCGTTCCATTCGTCGTACTCGGTCATGAAACCTTCGTCGTCCACTTGGACTTCGGTGCCTGCAATGGTGGTGGTGGGCATGTTTGCTCCCGGTCAGTTGGATTCTGGTTCTGGCTGGTTTGTTTCGCTGGTGCCGCGCATCGCCGCCGACGGTGTCGGATCGACCTCGGACACAACACTCAGCGTGTTGAGGGCTCGGCCCAGACCTTTGCGGATCTCGGGGTCGCGCATACGTTTCATCAGATGGAACAGGCTCGGTGCCTCGGCCGACTCGAGTTCGAGCTGGGCCTGCTGGCGCTGGACCGCTCCGATCATCCGGTACAGGACGGCCATGATTTCGGGCTGGGTCAATTCCTTCACCGTGTTGAGGATCAACACGACGTTGTCGCCCAGTGCTTCCACGTCCTCGTCGCTGAAGTTGGTGACCACCTCGTCGACGACCCGCAGGCCGCCCTTGGCGAAGGTGAAATATCCCTTGGCGTCCACCTCGACGAGCCGATCGGTGGCCGAGTCGACCATCTGCTCGGTGAGGGGCCACATGTCGCCGGCGAGTTCGGAGAACATCTCGAGGTATCCGAGAGCCCGATCCAGAACAGGGGCCACCCGAACCAGCCGGCGAGCCAGTTGGGTGATGTCGGTGATCTCGACATCTGCGCTCAGCTCGCCGAGCTCTCGCTCGAGTACGCCGAGGAGATCACCGGCGATCGGCATGGCGTCGTTCGAGAGCTCGGTCCAGGACTCGCGACGCATCTTCGCCTGCGTCGCCTCCTCGGTGAGGAAGGCGACCTGTGCGGTCAAGGCATCGATCTTGGCTTCCAGCTCCCCGGCGGGTGCCGGTGCAGACGTCGTCATCGGAGGTCCTCACGGATCTTTCCCGCCATCGACATGAGGGCCGGAATCGGCATGGTCTTGCCGGTGAGAAGGACGTTCCAATAGATCCACTTGAACATGAGCTTGCCCCAGTGGTTGGCTTCGGTCTCCTGCAGCAGCGAGAACGGGCCGACGCCCGGCAGCGGGTACTTGCCAGGCAGGGGTTCGGTGTCGTAGTTGAAGTCGATCAACATGCCCTTGCCGTGGCCCGACTCGATGAAACAGTTGGCGTGCCCGTCGAACTTCTCGCGCATCGGTTTGCCCTCGATGTAGTCGAGGAAGTTGTCGGTGAAGATGTCGATGGCGAAGTGGGCGACCGACCCTGCCTTGGATGTGGGGATCGCGGCGGCATCACCGAGGGCGAAGATGTTGTCGTGTTTGTTGGAGACAAACGTGTGTTTGTCGCATGGGACGTGTCGCAACTCGTCGCCGAGGCCAGAGCGTCCGACAAATTCGGCGCCCATGTTGACGGGGATCGTCACCAACAGGTCGTAGTCGATCTCACGCTCGTCGTATGAGACGAGTTTCTTGGCCTCACCGTCGACCTGCTCGAGGAAGAAGTCTGCTTCGAGGCTGATCTTGCGATCGTCGAGCATGTCGCCGAGGTGTCGTGAGGCGACCGGCTTGGTGAACGCACCAGGCAGGGGGGTGACGTATTCGATCTCGACCTGGTCTCGCATGCCCCGTTCGGTGAAGAACGAGTCGGCGAGGAAGGTGAACTCGAGGGGGGCGACCGGGCACTTGATCGGCATCTCGATGATGTGGACGACGAGCTTGCCGCCCTCCCATGTGTCGAGCTTTTCCTTCAGAGCCTCGGCGCCCTCGATGGTGTAGAAGTCGAAGATCGACTCGTACCAGCCGTCTTCACCCTTGCCCAGTCCGGGGGTCTCTTCGGGGGTCGAGTGGGTGCCGGTTGCGATGATCAGGTAGTCGTAGTCGAGGCTGTGGCCGTCGGTCAGCTTGACGACATTGTTCTCGGGTTCGACGAGGTCGATCTCGGACTTGATCAGCTCGACGCCCTGGGGCATGAACCGCCGCTTGGGCTTCTCGAGTTCGTTTCGTGTGTACGTGCCGAACGGCAGGAACAGAAGCCCTGGCTGGTAGTAGTGGGTGTCGTGCTGGTCGACCAGGGTGATCTTCCAGTCTCGTTCGTCGAGCAGGGGTCGCAGCTTGTTGGCGACCATCGTGCCCGCTGTGCCTGCTCCCAACACCAGTAGCTTCTTCACTTGAGCGCTCCTTGTTTGGTTGCGGAGATGGAGTTTGGGGATGCCGCACCAGCGAGGGCGGCGATCGTGTCGAGCCTCTCGACCAGGCGACCGTGGTCGTCGGCCAACCTCGAGATCAGGTCACTGACCTGTGAGAGGTTCCGTACGATCCAGTCCTGGTGTGGCTTGTCGATCCAGGAGACCTCGAGGATGTGGTTCCGAATCGTGTCGATGGGGGTTTCGGTTTCGGCCGCGATCGCCTCGAGCTCGCCTTCGGGGGGAGGCCACACCTCTGGCGCCACACCTCCGACGATGACCATGCCTGCGAGCGTCGATCCGCTGCGGATGAAGCTGCGTGCGCAGAGGAACCCGAGGTGGCTTGTCACGAACCGGGGTTCCAGGTCGATCTGTTCGCCGAGCCGACGCCAACCGGCGCTGCATCGATCGGGAGCGTCGATGCTGTTGTAGATGGACGAGAAGAAGCCGCATGGGTTGGCGACGGTCGTCAGGGGGCGGCCGGCCATGTCGGTGACCACCGCCATGACAGAAAACAGGTCGGCGGTGAGGTCGGCGACGGCCTGGGCGGTGTCGGCTGGGAGAACATCTTGTAGGACCGCCGATCGGGTGGCCGTGTTTGTACCGAGGGGCGCGGCGTCGAGTGCCGACGAATGTCCGAGCAGCAGCTCGACCTGATCGGAGGGGAAACGCCATTGGCGACCGACCTTGACCGCAGGGAGCCTGCCGTCCTCGGCCATGCGGTAGATGGTCGAACGATCGACCCGGAACAGGTCCTGGACTTGGCGGGTGGTCAGCAGAGCCACGTTCGCCTCCTTGCCCGTTCGTGCTGCTAGTGCCTACTCATGCATCATGTGCCTACTGATGCACCATCTCCTAGGGCAATAGGTCCCAGACTCCATATCTCCAACGGAGATCATTGGGGAATATCGGGTCATGGACGACGAGCAGTTCCACGGGTTGGGGGCCCTTCGTATGGATGAGACGGCACCGATGAAAGGCTCGATCGTGGCGATCTGAAGTGGGGTGGGGCTGTCCGCGGACGCGTTCTGTCGACTCAGTGTGACCGGGTAGGTGACAGAGCGTGGCGAAACGCGTCCGCGGGCGCGTCTGGTCGACCAACCGTGACCGAACCACCACCGATCGTCACCCAGCCCGCGAGAGAACACGCAGCGGAACGCGACAAGCCCACGGAACTACTCATCTAGATGATGCATCTAGATGTGGTCATCGAGGATTCGACAGCGCGGCGACCAGCCTTGCCCGACGTGGGACTTCTTCGGCGATTCGCCCTGATAGCGGCCGTAGTCCTCATCGCATCGTGCAGCGAATCGCCGTCGCTGGACCGAGCCGAGGCGTTGCTCGTCGGAATGGGACGGGCGGAGCTGAGGGCCCCCGAGGGTCGGTGCGCCATCGAAGCTGTTGCCGAGTTCGACGGTGATGCGCTAGGCCAGCTCGAAAATGTCGAAACGACCCCCAGCCCTGAGGTTGCCGAGGCGCTCCGAGATGTCTTTCTCGAGTGTGAGATGGACGGGTACGCGGTCTCTCAACCGGCGGCTGGTGCGAGCGATAGTGGCTCGTCGCTCGAGGCGTACGACCTCGAGTGTGTCGCTAGGAGCTATGAGAACACCGCCGTGTCGTTGGTTCATGCAACTCGCAATACAACGCTGCTCGAGTTGCCCGACGGTCTAATCTTGCAGGACGACTTCGCGGCGGTGATGACGGTATTTGTCGCAACGCACCGCGACTGCATTTCGGGTGGCACCATCTTCGCCGAAGGTCTCGCAATGCGAAGTGGAGTCAGCTTCACCGACGAGTTCGTGGAGTGCTTGAACAGGTGGTTCGCCATCGACGACCGGCTCGTCCGCTTGTTCGGCAAGGTGCTGTCGTACGTCGATCAACAGCCCGGCATGGCCGAGTGTCTTACGGTCGACGAGTACGAGGCTTGGTGGCTTCTGAGCTGAGGTTCTTGGTTGTTACCGGCGGTTGGAGGAGGCGACCACGTAGTCGACGGGGATCAGCTTGCGGCGGTCGTCCTTGAGGCCGTCGGCGTCGTGTCGCGTGATTTCGGCAACATCGAGCTTGCCGTCGGCGCGGCCGTAGGAGGTCGTTCGCTGACGCAGCTTGCGGCCGAGAGGTTCGACCAGCTCTGCAAACTCGGCCTCGGTGAGACCTTGACCATGGCTCGAGCCGGCGGCGCGGCTGATGTTCTCGTCCATCAAGGTTCCGCCGAGGTCGTTGGCACCCGCCATCAGGACCTGGCGGGCACCCGGAATGCCGATCTTGACCCAGCTGACCTGGATGTTGTCGATCCAGCCGTGGTAGGCGATGCGGCCGATGGCGTGCATCAGCAGGGTCTCGCGGAACGTCATACCCCGACGAGCCCGCTTGGTCAGGTAGACGGGCGCGGCCATGTGGACGAACGGCAGGGGGATGAACTCGGTGAACCCGCCGGTGCGCTTCTGCAGCGACCTTGTTCGCACCATGTGGTGGGCCCAATGGATGGGCTGCTCGACCGAACCGGCCATGATCGTGATGTTCGAGTGCAGGCCCACGCTGTGGGCTGCTTCGTGTACGTCCATCCACTCGTCGGTGGAGACCTTGTCCGGGCACAGGACGGCCCTGATGTCGTCGTGCAAGATCTCGGCGGCGGTTCCGGGCAGCGAGGAAAGGCCCGCGTCCTTCAGCAGCGTCAGATACTCGACCAGGTCGATGTCCAGACGTTTGGCGCCCTCGTGAACCTCGAGTGCGGTGAAACCGTGCACATGTATGTCGGGCACGGCTTCCTTCACCGCCCTGGCGACCTCGATGTAGTAGTCGCCATCGAAGCTGGGGTGGATTCCGCCCTGAAGGGTGACCTCGGTGGCGCCCAGACGGGCGGCCTCGATGGCCCTCTGCTGGATCTCCTCGAGGGTCAGCAGGTAGGGGGTGCCCCTCAGGTTGTGGCTGAGCTTGCCCTTGGCGAACCCACAGAATGTGCAACGGAAGGTACAGACGTTGGTGTAGTTGATGTTGCGGTTGTGAACCCAGGTGGTGTGGTCGCCGACTGCCTCTTCACGAAGCTCGTTCGCCAACTCGGCGACGGCGGTGACCTCTGGCCCGCGAGCCGAGAACAGGGTGACGATCTCTTCGAGGCCGACCTCCTGGCCCGATCGAACTCCCTCGAGTACCTCGGCCACCGATCCGCCGATTTGTGAGGACGCCGCGGGCAGCAGGGTCGGTGGATGGTTCGAGGCGCCCGCGTACCAGGCGGTGTTGTCGTCGCCGACGATGGTGTACTCGGCACCATCGTTCACCTGCATCGCTTCCTCGATCTGTTCTGGGAAGTAGCCGCCGGGATCGTCGCGTCCCAGACCCTCGGCGTCGCTGCGGTCGAGAACCACAAACCTGTTGGCTTCGGCGAGCCAGCGCTGTGAGTCGAGGGCATACTCGGGGTAGATGGTCAACCTGGGGGCCAGCACGTGGCCCCTGGCCTCTGTGATCGTGCGCAACCTGTCGATGTCGGGCCAGGGGCGTTCGGGGTTTACATGGTCGGCCGTGACCGGTGAGACGCCGCCCCAATCGTCGATGCCACAGTCGATGAGACCCCCGAAATCGTCGGAGAGGTTCGGTGGTGCCTGAAGGTGGATATCTGGGGGAAGGATCAGCCTGGCGAGGGCGATCGCCTGGGCGTACTCGTCTGACGGGCACGCCGGGTGTTTGTGCATCGCCGTGCCCTGCTTCGGCAAGAAGTTCTGGACGATGACTTCCTGGATGTGGCCATGGCGCCGATGCGACTCGGCGATGGCCCACAGTGCGGCGATGCGATCTTCGAGGGTTTCGCCGACGCCGACGAGGATGCCGGTCGTGAAGGGGATGTGCAGCTCGCCTGCGTACTCGAGTGTGTCGAGCCTTCGCCCCGGCGTCTTGTCGGGTGAGCCGCGGTGGGCGTCGAGGTCGTCTCGCAGCGTTTCGAGCATCATGCCCTGGCTCGGCGCAACCTCTCGCAGCGCCTCGAGTTCCGCACCGTACAACGCACCGGCGTTGGCGTGGGGAAGCAGGCCGGTCTCGTCGCTGACCAGGCGACACATGGCCACGAGGTATTCGATGGTCGAGCCGTAGCCGTTGTCGTCCAGCCACTCTCGGGCTGCTGGGTAACGCTGTTCTGGACGTTCGCCGAGGGTGAACAAGGCTTCGTGGGTGCCGACCTCGGCACCGGCGCGAGCGATGTCGAGAACCTGTTCGGGTGTTAGGTAGGGGTTCTCGAGCCTGGCGGGAGGCTGGGCGAACGTGCAGTAGCCACACTTGTCGCGGCACAACATCGTCAGGGGGATGAAGACCTTCGGCGAGTAGGTGATGCGTTTGCCGTGTGCCTGGTCGCGAACGGCGCTGGCCAGGGCGAGCAGGTCGTCGAGAGGGGTCGCGAGCAGCCGCTCGACGGAAACGGTCGATTGGGGCATCAGGCAGCCTCGATCTCGGTCGCGGGCACTTCGACCCGGCACGTGGGGCATGTGACGGCGAGTGACACCTCGGTGCCACAGACCGAGTGGGTCAATACGACGGGGGGTTTGCCGTCGCTGCACCAGCGATCGCCCCAGCGCATCAGGGCGATGAGTGCTGGCGAAAGTTCGCGACCCCGGTCGGTCAGGTGGTACTCGTGGCGAACCGGGCGTTCCTGGTACGGGATCTTGTGCAAGATGTCGGCATCGACCAGCTTCTGGAGGCGGTCGCTCAAGAGGTTCCTGGCGATGCCCAGATCGTCGTGCAGCTGCGAGAAGCGCCGCACACCACGAAATACACCACGGATGACGAGCAGGGTCCATCGATCGCCGACGAGGTCGAGCGTTCGGGTGATGCTGTCGATTGCATCGAACTCGTCTCTTCGCGGCGAGGTGGTGGTCACGGCCGGCATGGTAGCCAGGTCGGTTTCAAATCACAACTCACTAGGCCGGATGCCCGTCGTACCGAGATCCTGGGTGAGGTCTAGCTCGACACGATGTGTTGTGCTGTCTGCTGAGCTTGGTGCACACAGTCGGGGATGCCGACGCCTCGGTAGGCGCTGCCTGTCACATGGATGCCCTCGGGCAGAGCGGCCTCGATTGCGTCGACCTTCTCGAGGTGGCCGACGTCGTACTGGGCGTTCGAGCGCCACCATCTGAAGATCCGATGGAACACGGGATCGGCGTCGAGGCCCATGATCGCGTCCAACTCACAACGGACCGCGTCCATCAGCTCGGCATCGTCGACGTTCATCATCTCCGGTGTTCGTGATCCTCCGAAGAACACCCTGATGAGCACATGATCATCAGGTGCTCGACGATCGAACTTGGTCGATGTCCAGGTGATGGCGTTGATGCGGCGTTTCTCACTGCTGGGAATAACGATGCCGAACCCGTCGAGAGGGTGTTCGACGTCGCTGCGGCGGTAGCCGATCGACACGGTGCCGGTGCTGACATAACGGACGGTGTCGAGCAGTTCGGCAGCATCAGGTGCCAGATCCGCGAGCAGATCGGCGCTGGTGAAGGCGGGTGTGGCCAGCACGACATCGTCGGCGTCGAGTGTCGACCCATCGCCGAGTTGCACACAAAGGCCGTCGTCGGTCTTCGAGATCGATGTGATCGACGACTTCAACCGACAGTCGCCGGTCAGCTTCGAACGTACGGCGTCGACCAGGGTTTGGGTGCCGTCGTTGAACGAGGAGAACATCGAAACGGGTGTGGTGTCGGCGGCAGCATCTGGCGTGCCGCCAGGTGCCTTCGCCCTTGCGCGCTGAGCTGCGAGCATTCCCTTGATGAGGCTGCCGTGGTTCTTCTCGAGCTCGCGAAAGCGCGGGAACGTTGCCATGATGCTCTGCATCTGGGCGTCGGCATTGTGGATGCCCGACAGCAGTGGTTCGGCGATGCGATCGAGAGCCTCGGAGCCGAGTCGTCTCTTGATGAACTGGGCCAGCGTCTCGTCCTCGTCGTCGTCCTTGGCCCTGATGACCAGATCGAGCCCCATTCGCAGCTTCCCGAGCGGCGAGATGAGGCGCGACCGAACGAAGGGCATGAACTTGGTTGGAACGATCAACAACACCCCGTCCGGAAGAGGGGCTGGGCGTCCCTTGCGAAGCACGAGCGTCTTGCGCCTGTGGTCGTTGGTGGGCAGCAGCTCGTCTGTGATGCCGATCGAGCGTGTCAGCTGCAGGGCCCACGGCTTCTGGTTGATGAACGAATCTGCGGCGGCCTCGACGACGAACTCGCCACCCCCTGCCGACACCCGCTCGGTGGCGATCTTGCCACCCCAGCGATCGGCCGCCTCGAGCACCGTGTAGGTGATGTCGAGGCCCGCCTCGGCGGCGCCTGTCTGGAGGTAGTAGGCAGTGCTCAACCCCGCGATGCCACCCCCGACGACGACAACGTTGCGACCGTGCGATCGCCCCGCGGGTGCGGGATTGTGCTTCGTGTCGAGCTCCCGGTCACCCACGGGTGTCTCAGGCACGGTTCGGGCCGGAACCGATCTCGACGGGCACGTAGGTGCAGAAGGGCTCTTCCTCGAGATAGTCGCCGGTCATTCCGAACGCCCGTGCCCTGCACCCCGAACACAGCCGGCTGTAGTTGCACTCGCCGCACTTGCCGCCGAGTAGATCTGGGTCGCGCAGGTCGGCGAACAGCGATGATGTGTCCCAGATCTGCTGAAATGCCTGGTCGCGCACATTGCCGGCCTCGACGGGCAGGTAGCCGCAGGGGAAGATCTCGCCGCGATGGCTGACAAATACGACGCCCGTCCCGGCCAGGCATCCCTTTGTCATCGAATTCATCGATGCACCGACGGGGTGACCGCCGCCGGGGTGACCTCCGCCGGGGTG
>JAAETH010000811.1 GCA_024228575.1 Actinomycetes bacterium | reverse complement strand
GACTCGTTACCGCCGTCGGTCAGCCACGTTGCCAAGCTGTCATGTGGGGTGGCGACGCCAAGGGGGACGGTTAGGCTCCGCCTTGCTGACAATGTGGAGAGGACGACACATGCGCAAGAAGCTCTTGGTACTACTCGCAATTCTCGCGGCCTTCGCCCTGGTGGCGGCGGCCTGTGGATCCGATGACGATACGGCGGAATCCGATGCCGGTGCCGGCGTGAATATCGGTCTGGTCTATGACATCGGTGGCCGAGGCGATCAATCCTTCAACGACTCGGCCGCTGCTGGTCTCGACGAGGCGGTCGCCGACCTGGGCATCGAGCCCTCGGAGGCCTCAGCTGATGAGACCGGCTCGAACCGTGAAGAGCTGCTGAACCTGCAGGCCGAAGGCAACGAGCTGGTCTTCGGGGTCGGCTTCTTGTTCGCAGAGCCAATGACCAATGCGGCAACCGCGAACCCGGATATCAACTTCGCCATCATCGACGACTCATCGGTCGACCTGCCGAATGTTGCCAGCCTGGTGTTCGCCGAACACGAAGGATCCTTCCTGGTCGGCGCAGCGGCTGCTCTCAAGAGCGAGAGTGGCAAGGTTGGCTTCATCGGTGGGGTGAATATCGAGCTGATCCAGAGGTTCGAAGCTGGCTTCATTGCCGGGGCCAAGGCAGTCGACCCCGACATCGAGATCGTTTCCCAATACCTGACCGAGCCCCCGGACTTCGGTGGCTTCAATGACCCCGCCGCAGGCAAGGTCGTTGCCCAGTCGATGTTCGAAGGTGGCTCCGACGTGGTGTACCACGCGGCTGGTGGTTCTGGTGCCGGCCTGTTCACCGCAGCCAAGGAGTACTCCGAGGCCAACGACACCAAGGTCTGGGCCATCGGGGTTGACTCCGATCAGTACCTGACTGCCGGTGAGGACGTCCAGGAGTACATCCTGACCTCGATGCTCAAGCGGGTCAACGTTGCCGTTCGCAACACGATCGAGGCTCATGTCAACGGTGATTTCGCCGCCGGTAGCCAGGTCTTCGACCTCTCGGTCGACGGTGTCGGCTACTCCACCTCGGGTGGAGCGGTCGACGACATCGCTGATCAGCTCGACGACTTCAAGCAGCAGATCATCGACGGTGAGATCACGGTCCCCGAAACCCCCTGATCGAACCCAGTTCCGGGACCCGTCACCCGGATTCGTCTAGTTCCAATCGCACGAACCAGCGGGGCCGGCTATTGTCCGGTCCCGTTGGGTTTTTGTTGGACGAGGATCGGGTCCGCAGTTGACGGCGAGACACCAGAGGATGGGGCAGCATGGCTGAATCTGCGGTTGTACCTGCTGTGTTGCTCGAGGGGATCACCAAGCGGTTCCCTGGCGTCGTTGCCAATGACGAGGTCGAGCTCAGGGTCGAGTCGGGTGAGATCCACGCCATCGCTGGTGAGAACGGTGCTGGCAAGTCGACCCTGATGAAGATCCTCTATGGGATGCAGAAGCCCGACGAGGGCACGATGACGGTGAACGGCCTAATGGTCGACTTCAGCTCCCCGACGGCCGCCATTGAAGCCGGCATCGGCATGGTCCACCAGCACTTCATGCTGGCCGACAACTTCACGGTGCTGGAGAACATCATCCTCGGGGCCGAGCCGATGAGTGGCGGGGATCGGATCGATTTCGCCGAGGCGCGCCGCAGGATCCTGGAGATCAGCGAGACCTACGGGCTGACCGTCGACCCCGACGCCCTGGTCGAAACCCTTGGGGTCGGTGAGCGGCAACGGGTCGAGATCATCAAGGTCCTGTACCGGGGGGCCAAGATCCTTATTCTGGACGAGCCGACGGCAGTGCTCGTGCCCCAAGAGGTCGAGGCCCTGTTCCACAATATGCGTGACCTCAAGAGCGAAGGCCACACGATCCTGTTCATCGACCACAAGCTCGACGAGGTACTGGAGATCGCCGATTCGATCACGGTCCTGCGTCGTGGTCGAACCGTGGTCACGGTCAAGCCCGAAGACGTTACGGCCCGGGACCTGGCCGAGCTCATGGTCGGATCGGAACTGCCGACACCAGAGACGAGGGAGTCGACGGTTCGCGACGATGTCGTGCTCGAGATCAGTGGACTGACCGTTGAGGGCTCGGAGACCGAGGTTTCGATCACCAATATCGATCTGTCCGTCCATGCTGGCGAGATCGTCGGTATTGCTGGCGTCGAGGGCAATGGGCAACAGGAATTGGTCGAGGCCCTGCTCGGCATCCGCCATGCGTCGAGCGGATCGATCCACTTGGACGGCGAAGACATCGGGCACTGGAAGGTGCGTCGCATTCGCGAAGCCGGGGTCGGCTATATCCCTGAGGACCGCCACCGGAGAGGCCTGCTCCTCGACGCTCCCCTCTGGGAGAACAACATGCTCGGTCGTCAACAGCAAGAGCCATTCGTCAAGCATGGTTTCTGGATCGATCCCAAAGCAGCCAGGGCCCACACCGAAGACCTGATCGATCGTTTCGATGTCCGAACGCCCAATGTCGAGGTCCCAGCCCACGCCCTTTCCGGAGGGAACCAGCAGAAGCTCATCGTTGGGCGCGAACTGTCAGCTGACATCAAGCTGCTGATTGCGGCCCATCCGACCCGTGGCATCGATGTTGGGGCCCAGGCCGCGGTATGGGACGAGTTGCGAGCGGCTAGGGCCGCCGGGATGGGAATCATCTTGATCTCGGCCGACCTCGACGAGCTCATCGGCCTCTCGGACCGGATCCGAGTGATGCTGCGCGGCCAGCTGGTTGCCCAACTCGATCCGTCCGAGGTGACCCCCCGTGACCTTGGGAGCTATATGACCGGAGCGAGGACCACAGCATGAAATCACGACTCCTGGTCCTCGCCCCGCCGGTTGCCTCCCTCATCATGGCTTTCGTCATCTCGTCGATCGTGCTGTTGATCTCAGGGGCGAACCCCCTCACCGCCTTCAGCAATATCATCGAGTTCGGCTTCCGGCCGAACACCCTGGTGGAGACGCTGAACTGGTCGACCCCCCTCTACCTTTCAGCCATCGCCGTCGCCATCGGGTTCCGAATGAACCTGTTCAATATCGGGGTCGAGGGCCAATACATCATCGCCGCCTTCATGGCGGCCCAGGTTGGCCATGTTGTCTCCCTGCCGCCCGTGCTCCATGTGTCGGTGATCATCATCACGGCCATGGTCGTCGGCGGGTTCTGGGCCGGGCTGGCTGGCCTGTTGAAGGTCACCAGGAACATCAACGAAGTGATCTCGACCATCATGTTGAACTCGATCGCCGTCGGCGGGGTCGTTTCCTATCTGCTCGGGGTGTGGGACGTTCCCGATCCGGGGCTCGACACTGCCCTCGGTGACATCCCCCCGTCGGGACAGTTCCCTTCTCTCAACTGGCTCTCCGATGCCGTCGTTGGCGAAACCCGCTCCGACACCTGGGGCTTCGTGGTCATCGCCATCGTCGTCGGCTTCGCCTACCACTACATGATCAACCGCACGAGCCTTGGCTATGACCTGCGAGCTACGGGGGCCAACCCGAGTGCGGCCGAAGCGAGCGGCGTCGATCCCAAACGAACCATTGTCATCGCCATGGTCCTGTCGGGCATGGTGGCCGGCCTAGTCGGCCTACCTGAGCTGCTGGGGGCCTCCCACTCCTACAGCCTGCGCTTCACCCAGGGCCTCGGCTTTGGGGGCATCGCCGTCGCCCTCCTCGGCCGCAACCATGCCGGCGGCATCGCTATCGCCGCCCTCCTCTTCGGCTGGCTGGGCCGGGCTTCGGGGGTACTTGAGGTGCGGGGTGATGCTCCCCGAGAGATCATCTCGATCATCACTGGCGTGATCATGCTCTCGGTCGTGGTTGCCTACGCCATAGCCGAGCGCTATAAGCGGATCGAAGAAGCGAAAGCGGCCGCCTCACTGACCGGAGCCGAGTCATGACCGCGCCAACGACCGAGCCTCAGGCCGAACCGATGGACAACTCCGATTCGGTAGCCTCTCGGTTTGCCCTGACCGGAACCAGGCGCCTCATTGCTTTGGTGGTGCTGGGCATGGTCCTGCTGGCCTTGACCGAACGGTTTGCCAGGATCCCGACCACTGACCTGACCTCATCCGGTACTTGGAGCATCGCCCTCGGTTGGTCGATCCCCATCCTCATGGCCGGCCTCGGCGGCATGTTCTCGGAGCGGTCGGGGGTGGTGAACATCGGCTTGGAGGGTCTACTCATCCTCGGTACATGGTTCGGGGCCTACGGCACCGTCGTGACTGGAAGCCCCTGGCTCGGCATCCTCTTTGCCATAGTCGCCGGAGGAGTCGGGGGACTGGTCATGGCCGTCGCCACCGTCTCGTTCGGCGTAGACCACATCATCGTCGGTACCGCCATCCTGGTCATGGCCCCTGGCATCTCCCGCTATCTGTCTGGCTTGCTCTTCCCCGACCATGGGGGGTCGATCACCCAGTCTCCGAACCTCGGCGGTGTCAGTACCTTCAGCGTCCCCTTCCTCGCCGGCGGTGCCATCTTCGGCTGGGAGAGCCCCGACATCCTTGGCTCAATCGAGCGGTCCAATGCCTTTTTGGCCAGCGAAGCGGCCGGAATCCTGCGGGGCTTCGTCTTCCAGATGTCGTGGTTCACACTGATCGGCATCCTGGTCATCCCTGGCTCGGCTTGGGTCCTGTGGCGCACCCGGTTCGGGTTGCGGCTCCGCAGCGTTGGTGAGAGTCCTGACGCTGCCGACTCCCTTGGCATCGATGTCTACCGCTACAAGTACTACGGGGTCATCATCTCTGGGCTGTTGGCCGGATACGGGGGCGGGTTTCTCGCCATCCAGCTCTCGGGCCTGTACAAGGAGGGGCAGACCCAGGGCAAGGGCTTCATCGGGCTGGCGACCATGATCTTCGGCAACTGGCGACCGGGAGGGACAGCTTCGGGCGCTCTCCTGTTCGGGTTCACCGAGACACTGCGATTGCGGGATCCGGCCGCCCCTCACGCCCTCCTGCTCTTCGTTGCCATCGTCCTCGGGTTGTTTGCTTTGAGGGCCGGCCTCCAACGTCGTGTGGTCCCCGCCGCTGGGCTCGGGGTCGCCGGTCTGTTGATCTTCTGGTACTACATGGCCGTTGACACCGTCCCGAACCAGCTCCCTCAGATCACACCCTTTATTGCTGTGATCGTTGTCCTGCTCTTCGCAACCCGACGGCTGCGCATGCCAGCGGCCGATGGTCAGATCTGGATCAAGGACTAGGTCGAAGCCTCGTTCAGCGGTGACATGATCTGATCGTCGGCAGCACAACCGATGCGATACCTTCGGAGCTTGTGATCTCCGATGCCTTCGATCTGGTGAACTCGCTTCTGGACTGGCTCGACTCATTCTCCGGCAGCCCCTGGTTCTATCTGGTCATCTTCGTCATCGCGCTGCTCGACTCAGTGATCCCCGTCGTCCCCAGCGAGACGACGGTCATCGTCGGTGGTATCGCCGCCGGGCAGGGCGATCTTGCGATCCTCCTGGTCATCTTG
>JAAETH010000810.1 GCA_024228575.1 Actinomycetes bacterium | reverse complement strand
TGCCCCTCGGCGGCCAACACATCGGCCAGGCTCCGACCTTCGACGTACTCCATGACGATGAAGTAGGTGTCCTCGTGGGTTCCCCAGTCATAGACGGCAACCACGCTCGAATGGTTCAGGTTGGCGGCCGCCTGAGCCTCTCGCCGAAACCGGGCCACGAACGATGGCTCAGCGGCGTACTGGGGGGACCGCACCTTCACGGCAACAGGCCGATCAAGCAGTTGGTCGCGCGCGAGAAACACGTCGGCCATGCCGCCCCGGGCAATGCGCCGGTGCAGCTCATCGCGACCACTGAGTACCGGCCGCGCAGTAGAGGCGTCAGTCACAACGAAATCAATGCTACTGAACCATGGGGCTTGCGCGTCGCCGCATTGATTTCTATCCCAATATGTCGTCGAAATAGGTGAGGAAAAGTTCATGGGCTATGGGGCCCGCAACCCGACCTCCGGTCTGGTCACCGGTGCCTGGCTCACCTTCGACCAGAACCGCCACCGCGATCTCGAAATCCTCGCCAGGGAGACCAGCAAAGCCGACGATCCAGGCATTCGACAGTGGAGGATCGGTCCCCCGTTGGGCTGTTCCCGTCTTCACTCCAACCACGAGGCCATCGACGGCCGCCGCGGTACCCGTACCCCGCTCACCAGATTGGATCATGGCGTCCTGGAGG
>JAAETH010000809.1 GCA_024228575.1 Actinomycetes bacterium | reverse complement strand
TCGGCAAATTCATGTTCGGCGGGCTGGGCATGAACGCATTCAACCCGGCGCTGGTCGGCCGTGCGTTCCTGCAGGCCGCGTTTCCGCAGGCCATGACCCACTGGCAAGTGCCATTCGCCGAGGGCCGCTTCGAGCACATTCCCTCTTCGGTCCTGGCGTTGCCGTTCTGGGAGCCGACCTACGACGCGGTGACCACGGCGACGCCGCTGGCGCTGATGAAATTCGAAGCCAAGTTCGCAGGTGGCCGCGAACTGATGGCCGGCCTGACGTCGGGCTCGGTCGGTGAAACCTGCGGCGCGCTGATCCTGCTGGGCGGCATCTACCTCGTGGCGCGCAACATGATGAACTGGCGCATCCCGGCGTCGATCTTCGCGACCGTCGCAGCGGTGACCTGGGCCTTCCAGCTTTACGACCCGGCGACCTATCCCGGGCCCGTGTTCATGCTGTTCTCGGGCGGCCTGATGCTTGGCGCGGTGTTCATGGCCACCGACATGGTTGCCTCGCCGATCACAAACATCGGCTGCTGGCTTTACGGCGTGCTGATCGGCGTGCTGGTGGTCGTGATCCGCTTCTGGGGCGGCATGCCCGAGGGTGTGATGTACGCGATCCTGCTGGCCAATGCGGTGTCGCCGCATATTGACAACCTGATCCAACCCAGGGTGTTCGGTACCGGAAGGGGGACGGGATGAACGCGCCGGCACCCGTCGAGCAGAAACGGACCTCGGCCTGGTCGATGTATCGCTCGATCGTGGGCATCGGCGCGTTCTGCGCCCTGCTGATCGTGACGGTGTACAACGCCACCGCCGAGCGCATTGCCGACAACAAGGCACGGTTTCTTAGCAATGCGGTCGCTGAAGTTCTGCCGGCCTCGAGATCGACAATCGAGGTCAAACTGGATGCCGATGGCACGCTGGTCGCGGCCACCGAGCCCGCCGACCTGCCTGTATTCCTGGGCTACGACGAGGAAGGCGAACTCGTCGGCGCGGTCATCACCGCGCAGGGCATGGGTTACCAGGACAACATCACCGTGCTGTATTCCTATTCCTTCGATCTCGGTGCCATCGTCGGTTTCAAGGTACTGGATAGTAAGGAGACGCCCGGCCTCGGCGACAAGGTCGAGATCGAGCCGCACTTCCTGGCCAATTTTGAGGCACTCGATGCGCGGCTCAACGAGGACGGCACGGCATTGGCGAACGCGATCGTGACGGTCAAGGAAGGCGAGAAAACCGAGCCGTGGCAACTCGACGGCATTACGGGGGCCACGATCACATCGGATGCCATCGGCGCGATCCTGAACCAGGGCTCGAGTTTCTGGCTGCCCGCACTCGAGCACGACGCGCGCGCATTCCAACCACCGCAGTCGATTGAGGAGTAGAACGTGGCGCTGAAGCAGGTCAGCCCGACCGACGAATTCATCAAGGGACTGTGGCG
>JAAETH010000808.1 GCA_024228575.1 Actinomycetes bacterium | reverse complement strand
CGGCGAGCAGCAGGATACCCGCGGCCGTGAACTCCTTGCCGACCGAGGCGGTCTGGCAGATCGTGTCGGGCGTTACTGGAACATCCAGCTCGATATTCGCGCGGCCATATCCCTGGACCTTGGCCGGTTTCCCGTCGCGGATGACGGCGATGGCCATGCCGGGGATGTTCTGTTCCTCCATCGTGGCACGAACGTAATCGTCCACCTCGTCGCCCCACACCGGCGCGGCAACCAGCGCACATCCGAGAATCAGCAAACAGCCACGCAAGATGAGGGGAAACCGCTGACGCATGACCCGTTCCTTTCGAGGAGGGCTCGAGTTTACCGAGGCCAGTGTTTCAGTGGAAGATGCCACATATCCTGAGAGCCCCGGAGGGGCGACAGAACGTGACCTCATGAATAGTGCGGGTCAGGGTGCGCAGCAGGTCTGTCCGGCGAGATAGCGTTCGAGGTTGGCTTCAAGTCTCGGGAGCAGGTCGGTACGGCCTTCCCTGGTCACCATGAGAATGGCCTGCCTCTGCAGCCTGATGGCGTCAACGAAAAGACCCACCTCCGCCGCGGCCATGGCCAATGTCTCGACGCGACCCGGGGTGGTGCCGGCACGCAGGGTCCGCTGCGCCAGGTCGAGCGCCCGCTCTCCGTCCCGTACCTCCGGGTCGTCGGCCGATGCGAGCAGGCGGGCCAGGTCGTGGAGGAGCTCGACGCTTTCGGGAGTCGCCCGCCAACCTTCGTCCAGCAATTGAAGTGCTTCCCGCGAGCGCCCCATGGAGGAGAGGGCCTCGGCTTCGCCGCGTCGTGCACGCACGTTCCCTGGGTCTGCTTCGACGACCTGCCGATAT
>JAAETH010000807.1 GCA_024228575.1 Actinomycetes bacterium | reverse complement strand
TCTGTGGATGACCGCCAGATGGCGATGTCGCGGTGCAACGCTCGACTCTCTTCCCACAGGGTCCTGCATCGAGGAGGAAGTCGGTTGGCCAGTAGGGGTTCCACGGAATCCTGGAGATGTGACACGCCGTGGTGGAGACCCTCGATCAGACCCGTTCCGACAGTGTGGATGTTGGGCTGGTAGTCGCTCTGGACGAGGTGTTCGGCTTCGGTGAGAACTGCGTCGAGTTCGTCGGTTCGTCCGGCCTGGAGTTCGGCGAGGAGGTGGTCTGCGAGTAGCCCCATTGCGGTGTAGGCGTCCGCTGTGACTCGGCGACGGAACCGGCTGCGGGGAATCGTTGAGATCGTGGGCGCCGCGTTGACCAGGAGATCAACCGTGGGAGTCATGGTTCACCAATCATCCACCACATTGTCTGCCGCTCGTCGGGGGTGCGCCGCGGTTGGGTTTGTTGTTGGAGGCGGTTGGGAGTGGGCAGGATCGGTGCGGGAGCGCGCCTGGGGTATGGGTGTTCCGGCCGGGGGTGGTCTTGGCGGTAGCGGTTCTGAATGGGTGGGTTCCGAATCAGTCTGGTGTTAGGTCGATGGTCGTCCCTGGGGGTAGCCACTGGTAGCGGCCGTCGCATTCCTTTTCGAGCCAATGGTTGGCCGCCGCGAGGCCGCGCTGGTTGATCTGTCCCTCGTGGATACCAAAGGCTCGGCGGGGTGCTATCTGAGCTACGAAGTCGATTGCTTCGGAGGTCTTGAGCCAGGATGCCTGGACTGGTACGAACAGGGTTTCGATCGGCTGGTCGGGAACGTGGAGTGCATCGCCTGGGTGATAGATCCTGTCGTCGATGATGTAGCCGACGTTGACGCATGGGTCCTGATCATCGACGACCCGCGCGTGTTCCCCGCCAACTGCGACTACGCCGAAGCCCGCGATCTGCTTGTTGATTCCGAGTTCCATCTCGGTGACGGCCACATCACCAAGGACGCAGCCCTTGGGGGCGTATACCGCGGGGCCGGTTCCCGCGATCAGCGTTTCGTTGATGTGATCACGGTGCTCATGGGTGACCAGAACCGCGGTGGCGCCGTCCACGCTGGTGGACTCGCTCCAAATCCCGGGATCGATGACCAGAGCCCGATTCCCGGTTTCGAGTCGAACGCAAGAATGAGCGAACCGGGTCAGCTTCACCGTGGCGACACTAGCCACGCCGGCAAAGCCCGTTCGTGCAGACTGGGGTGATGAACAGCTCCTCGGCCTCGGTCGCCTATGTCACGGGAGCGAGCAGAGGGATAGGTCGGCTACTCGCTACGGCGCTCGCTGAAGCCGGTGCGTCAACGGTCGGGTTCGCCCGGCCGAGCGACGACTTGGACTCGCTGAGCGGCCAGGCCGCACCAGTCGTGCCGGTCCCGATGGATGTGACCGACCCGGTGTCGGTGGCATCAGGCTTCTTGGAGGCGATCGAGGCGGTGGGGCCACCCACGCTGATGGTGACTTGTGCTGGCAGCATGGATGCCCTGGGCCCGATCGCGATAGTAGATCCGGAGCGTTGGTGGAACGCGGTGACAGTCGACCTGCGGGGGACGATGTTGTGTGCCCGCGCTGCGGTGTCGTTGATGCTCGAGCAAGGGGCCGGCAGGATCGTGACCGTGTACGGAAACCTCGGCGACGACGGCCGCGAGCATGTCTCGGCGTTCGCAGCCGCGAAGGCTGGTATAGCTCGGTTCACCGAGACACTGGCGACTGAGTTGGACGAAACCGGTGTGCTCGCGGTGTGCGTTCATCCGGGTTTCGTGCAGACGGCAATGACTGAGCACCTCGCGTCAGGTGTTGAGGGTCGACAGTGGCTGCCCGCGTTCGGTCAACGTGCCCGTGACCATTGGGGGGA
>JAAETH010000806.1 GCA_024228575.1 Actinomycetes bacterium | reverse complement strand
TCGTCGGGGTCGGGTTTGCCGCGTTTGGAGCTAGTGGCACGCCGGTCGGCCCTGTCGATAGCCGACAACAACAACGCCTCGTGCCCATCGATGCGAGCCCGCACGAAACGTTGACGGCCCAACAAAGCGTCGAGTGTGTGGCGTTCCATGTTGTCGAGTTCTTCGGCCCCATAGAAGGGCACAACCATTTCCCTCACCCACAGAACACTACCAGAACATACGTTCTATCACAAATGGAAAGTAGAGGAAATCGTGAGAAATCACGATCATCTGCTTGGGCGAGGCCAACTCGCGCCGGTCGACACTGGCTGGGTCCCAAGGCCGAACCTACCCAGACGGTGAGACACCTGAGATCTGTTCCTCGAGGGACGTTCAGCCTGAAAGGATCGCGCTTGAGGCTCCCCGGGGTTCTTCACCGTCGCACTCAGCAATCTCGGCTACAGCCTTCTTTTCGGCCCGCTCGTATCCGACGAGCTCCCCCGTGACTGCCTCCATGACCGGCGGCGGGCTCACTGCGCGCCAACGCCGTAGCGGCGAGCGCTTCAAGGGACGTCGCCGACTGGGGGCCTACGTTTCGCGTGTTCCGATATGTCGGTCGAGTGTTGAGCTGGGTTGTCGGCACGCTGGTCATCGAGGCGACAGCGGACGAGACACTCGTGGTCCTCGTCACCGACGCGGTGGCACAATGGGCTTTGACTCGTGCCAGAACCGAACCCGAAATGTGGAAGGTGATCGATTCCAGGGGTTCCACCGGCATGGTCGAGCACACCTGTGTTGTCGACGACTTCGAAGACGACGACTTCGAAGACGACGACTTCACCCTGCTACTTGTCCGTGCTCTAGCCGAGCACGTCTGGGTTTGCTGGGTCCGTGCTCTAGTCCCGATTCTTCAGGGGAATGCTGGTGGGCTCGGATGGGCAGTTCGATGCGGTGGTAGGCGGCGAGGATGCCGTTGGTGGTGGGCCAGCCGTCGATGATTCGGATGATGTGTCGACTGGCGTGGGACACGATGCGGGTGGGGGTGTGCCAGAACTGCCAGCGCATGGTTTGGGTTCGGCTGTGGCGAGGGGGCCTGAGACGCAGAGCAGTTGGAATCAGCGAACGAGCGTGTCGCCGAAGCACACGACATCGAGCCAGGCGGCGTTCGCGGCGCACGATCAGGCGGGTCCCATCGGGTCAGGGCGACATGTCCGCGTGGGCTGTGATGTCGGCGACGGCTGCGTCTTTGCGGAGTTTGCCGGTCTGGGTGAGTGCCGGTGCCGAATCGGCCCGGACCCGGACCCGATGCCCGACCGTGTCTGGGCGGTCGCCTTTGCGATGACCGACGCGAACAGACTCACCCAGGTTGGCGATGGCCTGATCCAACACTTCGACATGATCGGCGATGTTGTTGGCCGTAGCGTTGTCTGGCCGCAGCTTCACTGCCAACATCTCACCGGTCGCGTCTGCTGTCCAGCACAGGGGATGGAACCCGAAACCCTTCTCGTAGTTGGGTGCGGTGCTTTCCTTGTCCTCGGGGTGGATCTCATGTAGCGAAGCGTCGATATCGAAAACGACCTCGCCGCTGCGTGTCACAGAAGGTCGTTCCCACACCCCGGCGCGTATTTCGGCCATCGCTGCCCACAGCCGTTCACGGGTTGGTGTGTCGATCCCATCGAAGGTTCGCCACAGTGTCGAGTCCAACGGCACCGACCCGAACAGACCCGCCTGGGCTCGCAACGTCTCGATATCGGTGCGCGCCTCACCACCACCGGCGAACATCAACATGGCCTGGACCAGCACCTTGCTCCCGCCATGGACCGGTAGCCGTTCACCCGACCAACCCACCGCCTCCGACAGGCAATCACCCAGACCGAGACGGTCCCCAAAGCGACCCAAGGCATGCAATCCGACACGAGCGACGACTCCGTCGACACCCAATTCCCTTATATGCCAGTATGCACCGACAGCTCCCGTGCCACGTCGACAACAGGTCTCTGTCCAGCCACAACCATCTTCACTGCTTCAGGCTTGAACGACTCCGAGCACTTCGGCCGATACGACCCCGCAACCCTCAATCGTTCTGATGAAGCGTGCAAGAGATCCACC
>JAAETH010000805.1 GCA_024228575.1 Actinomycetes bacterium | reverse complement strand
CGCAGGGTCCGACGTCGCCGCGATCCGAACCAAGGCTGTCCGTGATGGCGACGAGTGGGTCATCAACGGGGCGAAGATGTGGATCACCAACTCGGTCCAGGCTGACTGGCTGTGCCTATTGGCTCGGACCTCCGACGAGGGTGGCCACCGGGGCATGAGCCAGATCATTGTGCCGACCACTGCTCCCGGGTTCAGCGTGTCGAAGAAACTCGACAAGCTCGGGATGTGGGCCTCTGACACCGCCCTGCTCAGCTTCGATGATTGCCGAGTGCCCGTGGCCAACACGATCGGGGAGATCGGCAGGGGGTTCCAGCAACAGATGGCCCAGTTCGTAGTCGAGCGAATGTGGGCCGCCTACACAACGGTAGGAGCTTGTGAGCGTGCTCTCGAGCGGACAGCGGAGTTCCTACGTCAGCGAATAGTGTTCGGAGAACCACTGTTGGCGAAGCAGCACATCCAGTTCGCGCTGGCGGATCTCGGCGCCGAAGTCGACTTGCTTCGCGTGTACAACCGGAGCATCGCTGAGGCTTACCAGGCCGGCCGGGAACCCGTCCGCCAGCCGACCATCGCCAAGCTGAAAGCTGGCAGACTGGTCCGACGAATAGCTGACGAGTGCCTCCAGTTCCATGGCGGCATGGGCTACGTCGAAGAGACATGGACCGCCCGGTT
>JAAETH010000804.1 GCA_024228575.1 Actinomycetes bacterium | reverse complement strand
TACCCCGTCGTCACGACCGCCAACGAGACGGCGGGGACCGTGACTGTCGACTTCGACCTCGATGCCCCCGCCGGCGACTATCGGGTTGAGCTGTTCACCAACCCCGGCGGTGCTGACTCGTCCGGCTACGGCGAAGGCGAGGTCTATCAGGCGGCCGCCACAATCACTCACACCGGTTCTGGGGCCGAGTCGTTCCAGATCGCCTACTCGGGAGCGGGGGGCGACGTAGTTGCCCTCACCGCAACCGAAGAATCCGCCGGTCCGGTCTATGCATCCACGTCGGAATTCTCAGCGGCAGCAACCGCCGTCACGGTTTGCGCTGATTCGGATTCTGATGGTCTATGTGACCTCGAGGAAGACGCCAACACCGATCTCGATGGTGATCCGGCCACCACGCCGGGTCCGGATACTGATGGTGATCTGACGCCGAACTACCTCGATGCCGATGATGATGGTGACGGCACGCTGACTTCGGCGGAGAACGCTGACCCCAACGCTGACGGTGACCCTCGCGATGCCGTCGACAGTGACTGGGACGGACAACCCGACTACCTCGACGCCCCGGCCGCGGTTGCTACCGACGGCGTGGTGGCCACCGAACAGAAGATCTCTGACACTGTGGGCAGTCTCACCACTGTTCTC
>JAAETH010000803.1 GCA_024228575.1 Actinomycetes bacterium | reverse complement strand
CGACGAAGTGATCCTAGAGATCGCTTCCCTGGACACCCCAGCGACGTAGGTGCCGGCGAGAAGGGGGGTCTCGTTGGCCATGAACCACCTGGATGAGTACGAGCTCGGAAGCGGTGGCTCTGCGGTGTTCGATAGTGGTGAACGTGGGTACCGATGGGAATCTGCACCGCAACACACCGCCAAACTCGGATACGGAGTGGACTTCAAGGCGAGCGGCAACATTCGGGCAACATCGGCCCCGCTGGTCTGCATCGGTCAATTCAGGTTGGCTGGGGCTGTAGCCGAATGTTTCCCCAGTTCAGCGCTGGTGTGAGGCGGTGAATCGTATTGGCCGCTGTTGAGGGGTGCCAGGCTCATAACCCGAAGGTCGTAGGTTCAAATCCTACCCCCGCCACCATCACGAAGGCCCGGAAACACAGTGTTTCCGGGCCTTCTCAGTTTTCGCCCAGAGGCCAAAAAGGCCATTCTTCTAACGGATCTTCTAACGGATGATCTGGCACAGGGTGGGGTTCGACGAGAGTTGGCGTCAGCTTCTGACTCGACGCCATAGCCGAATCAGTTCCACCGGGACAACGCTCAGGTGATCCCGGACCACAGCGAGATACGCCGAATCAGTGGGCCTCAACTCGGCTAGATCGACCTCGCGCACGTGAGGCGCCGCCTTCGGGCTTCGGGGCGGCGATTCCCATGCTGCGGCGATCTCAGCGCCAGCGATTCGGCGGGTCTCCGTGATCAGGTTGGCGTAGGCCTCGCCGACTCCCTTCGACTCGACGAGCAGGAGTCCCATGAACTTGTCCATCTCGACTTGGCAGTCAGACAGGCGCGTGGTGATCTCGGCGGTAGTGGATCCCTCGATCCGGCGGCGAACGATGAAGGGGAACTCTCTATACGAACGAGCGGCGGCGTACGCCTCGGCGAAGAGTTGTCGCTGTCGGTCTTGCCTGTTCAGTCGGCTCGTCTGCCAGTAGCCGGCCAGGGCGACCATTGCGGCCACGAACGCTGCGATGAGGGCCGAGTCCCAGTTTGTCGACCGTTCGGCGGTTTGAGACAGCGCGAGGACGATCATGCGGCGCGGGAGGTGTTGTCGATGATGTGAGGGGCCTCTTCACCCGGCCACTCGCCCCATTCTCGCCAGAGATGTTCCTTCACCAGATGTACCTGCGTCTGTCCTACGAGGACAACGAGGCCGTCGGCGAACGTCCATCGTCGGCACGGCGGGTCGGCGGGAAACCACATGCAGAGGCTCTCATCCTCGTACCGGTGAGGCGACGAGGTCGGTCCGTTGGTGAACACGGCCGGGACATGCGGGTGCCGAAGTGGGAACTCGATTTTCACGAGTCGCTCGTCTGTACCCGCTGGTTCGAGGCAGAACTGGTAAACCCATCCGCGTCCTCCTCGGCGTGGCCCGGAGGTCATTGACGGGTATCGCGACCTCGCTCCGCGCTCGAAGGCGAGGCGGTCCCGGAACCGCCCATACCAAGGGCCCGTGCCAGCTCTGGTCAAGGTCGGGCCCCGTAGGATCGCGTGGGTTTGACCAGAGGGGCCGACGCGTGGCGCCCGGTGACGAGCGAGCCTGCCTCGCCAACGGACAGGGGGCCAGCAGTTGCTATCGCCTGGTGGATGGCAGACGTACTGGATCCTTCAAGCTGCGGAAGGAGTTTCCAGAAGACACCGAAGGCTGCTAGGAGCTCGGCGACCTTCTCGTCGTCGCCGGCGGCGTCAATGGCCAGGCCGATCGCGTCAGCGGTGCGACGGAATCGGTCGACTGCGAGTTGTCGGTCGACGACCCGGATCGGCTCGCTGATGCCGGCCGGATCCTCCGTGAGGCCCTGTGCGAGCTCCGTGGCGGCGTAGTCGTAGAAGCGGTACAGCGAATGGTCGAGAGGTTCGGCCGTGATTGTGCACTCCCAGGCAAGCGCCGCAATGTTGAACGAGCACACGGCGGGCGAGGAGAACTGTTTGACCTGAGCTTTCGCGACTCGCACAACGTATTGACGACTTAGTCGCAGCGAATCCCATCCCGAAGTGAAGAGGGTCACGTGCTTTACGGGATGACTCGGGTCCCATCGATTTCGATCGAGATTCGGGATCCAAAGGGCGTCATCTTCGATGCGGTTCAGCGCCACGACGAGGTCCACGGTCGGGTCCTCTCCCGATGCGAGTGGCGCGCCAAAGTGCAATAGAAGGCCTCGCTTCATAATGTCGATCCGCAGGCTCGGGTACTGGGAAACTAGGAGCGGGCGCAGGTGTCTGCGCAACGCCTCGACAAGATGCTGCGGTAGCTCCCCTCTTCCCTCAGGGCCCAGGCCCGGCTGTGAACGACGGTCCATCACGACGCCACCATCCCCATCTTCGACGGGATCGTTGACGAACTTGGTGGCCAGCGAGCCGGACCTGAAGGTTCGCAACGCTCCGGGGAAGGTCTTCGCCGCGGCAAGCGCGTCGGTGAGCCGGGTTCGGGCGACGGCGATCGCATCCGGCTCGGCGGCGATCGTGTGGCGAATCTGCTCTAGTTGCGTGAGAGCGCTCATGACTCCTCCTCTTGCGGGCGATACCTTCGACTTCAACGAGTGTCGCGTAGTTTAGTGTACCAATCAAGTATACCAGAATTCTACCGATGAATACACCATGCACTTCCCTCACCCACTATCATGGTCGCTTGTGGGAGCTCTGGTGAGATGAGGGATCGTGGAAGTCCTATTCGCGACGAAGAAGCTGCAGCGACAACTCACCGAGACGGCGAGGCTCCAGCGTGCCTTCGGTGCCACCGGCTCAAAGAAGATCTCCCTCCGTCTCCAGCAGATGCAGGCGGCGCCATCGCTCGAGGACATGCGATTCCTTCCTGGGCGATGCCACGAACTCAGCGGCGATCGAAAGGGCACCTTGGCAGTGGATGTGGAGCACCCGCACCGCCTGGTGTTCCGCCCGACGGACAACCCGCCGCCGCTCGGCGCCGAGGGCGGACTCGACTGGAGTCGGGTGGAAAGTGTGACAGTGAACGAAGTCGTGGACTACCACTGAAGGGAGGTGGCTGAAATGACAACGAAGATCAAGGAGGCCTACCGATACGAGCCAGAGGTGGTTTTTCCACCGGGTGAGACGCTCAGCGAACGCCTCGAGGAGATCGGCATGACTCAGGTTGACTTGGCTGCGCGCACGGGTCTGTCAACCAAGCACATCAACCAGATCATCCAAGGGGTCGCCGCCGTCACGCCTGAGACGGCACTCCTTCTCGAGCATGCGACAAGAACGCCTGCGCGGGTCTGGAACAACCTGGAGGTCGCCTACCGCGAGCACCTTTCTCGTGCTGCCGAGGCTGAACGGCTCACTGCGGACGTGGACTGGCTCGACGAACTGCCCGTCAAGCAGCTGGTGACTCGTCGTCTTATCAAGAAGTGCTCATCGCCGATAGACCAGCTCCGCGAGGTTTGCACGTTCTTCGGAGTTGCAGACAGAGCAGCCTGGGAAACGGTTTGGCACAAGCCCACCGCCTATCGGACGTCGAAGGCGTTTGCGAGCCATCCCGGCGCTGTCGCTGCATGGTTGAGGATTGGTGAGATCCGAGCCGCTGACATTGATTGTGGCCCGTACAACCGGAGCGGCTTGATGGAGTTGCTCCCCGAGCTGCGGGCGATGACTCAGGAACTCGACCCGAAACTGTGGTTTCCTCAGCTTGTCGAGAGGTGCGCCGCAGTTGGTGTCGCCGTCGTCGCTGAGCCCGAGATAACGGGAGCCCGTATCAACGGAGCCGCTCGATGGCTGACCTCGACGAAAGCCCTCGTGCAGCTGAGTCTGCGCCACAAGTGGAGCGACATCATGTGGTTCACCTTCTTTCACGAGATCGGGCATGTCCTGGAGCACTCGAAGAAGGAAACCTTTATCAACGATGCCGGTCACCACAGCGGGGTCGAGCAGGAGGCTGACGCATTTGCGTCGCAGCTTCTGATTGCACGCCAGCACGAACCGGAACTTGCCGCTCTCAAGACAGTCGACGACGTGCGCCAGTTCGCCCAGCGCATCGGCGTCTCGCCGGGAATCGTCGTTGGTCGCCTCCAACACGATGGCCGATGGCCCTACAACCGGGGAAACGACCTCAAGCAGCGACTCGAATTCACCAGCTCGTGATTCCTGCGTGGCGGCTGCTTGGCGCCCGCTGTGAAGCGCCGCTTGTTCACTCCCCAAACACCGCGTTGGCGAAGGTGGCTGCGGCTTCGGCTTGCATGCCGGGGAGGATATGTTGGTAAACGGTCATGGTGAAGGCTGCGCTGGCGTGGCCGAGGCGTTCGCTGACGACCTTCACGGGTACGCCTTCCTTGAGCATGATCGTGGCGTGGGTGTGGCGGAGGTCGTGTAGCCGGATGCGGGGGAGCGGACTCTGGGTGATGAGCCGTTCGAACGTTTGGCTCATGAAGTCCGGGTGGATTGGTGATCCGTCTTCTCGGGCGAAGACGTACCCGTCGTTGCTCCGCACTCCGTTGGCGAGTTGGTCCTCGACCTGCTGGCGGCGATGCCTGTGGTGCCCGGAAAGTCGCGCGTGTCTGCTGACCAGGGCGAATGGCCGCCATCCTGGATCCTCATATCTCGTATCCTCTGCCAATTCCTGACCAGTCTGGCGCGTCTCGCCGTCCGTTCGGGTCACTCCAAAGACCTCGAGATCATCGTGCTACGCCACCAGCTGAGCGTGCTTCGCCGGCAAGTCGAGCGACCAGCCGTCAACGACGACGACCGGACCCTGCTCGGAGCCATCGCAGCCGCACTCCCCGCCCTCACCGAGACGGCTGGCTCGTCACCCCCGACACCCTGCTGCGCTGGCACCGCCAACGCATCGCCCACCGCTGGACCCAACCCGCTCGAGAACCAAGACGACCACCAACGTCTGTCGAACTCCGCAGACTCATCCTTCACCTCGCCACCGAGAACCCGACCTGGGGCTACCGACGCATCCACGGCGAACTGATCGGCCTCGGCCACCGGATCGCCTCCTCCACCGTCTGGCAGACCCTCAAGAGGTTCTCGCTACCGAACTCGGGTTCGGTCCCGGCCACGATGGCATCGATGATTTGTTGGTTGAGACCATGGTCGACGGCCATGGCCACGTGGCCCCCGAAGGCGAACTCGGCCCGCCAGTGACCCAGCACCACAGTGATGGCCAGCTCGAGCAAACTCCGTTCGATCACGGTTTCAGAGCGCAGCAGGTCACCGGTCTGGCCGATGGGCTCGGTGATTGTTGGGGAGTAGAGGAACGCGTTGAACGGGCCGATCAGGCCGCCGGATTCGCCGATCATGGCCTCGCCACGCACTGACACCCATCGGTCCCACAATGCTCGACCGACATCGTCGAGGTCTTCGGGACGAAGAAACGGCAATCTGCTCGTGACACCGACGCTAGTCGGCCATTCCGTTGGCGACGGCCGCTCCCTCAGAACGCATGCGACTCCCGGCATGTCGGGATGGGTGCTAGCCGCGGGTTTGGGATGGTTCGGGGCGGCGCTACCGAGTGGGTGGATCCACCATTCTTGGTGCGAGTCGGTGAGACAGACGCGGTGCTGCAAGACTGGCTCTAGTCGAGCAGAGCAGAAGGGCTAGTTATGCGCGAGCTTGGTGTTCGGGGTGTTGACCTCGACTACGACATCGCAGGCGATGGACCGATGTTGGTGTGGGGCCATGGCTTGTCGGGGTCTCGGGCCCACGACGATGCGCTCGGCCTGCTGGACTTCGGTCGCCTACAACGATCGTGTCGAGTGTTGCGCTATGACGCTCGCGGTCATGGCACCTCCGCCATGACCGGGGATCTCCAGGACTACAGCTGGGCGTCGCTAGCCGCCGACCAGCTGGCATTGGCTGACCGGCTCACGATCGATTCGTACATCGTTGGTGGGGCGTCGATGGGCTGCGGCACAGCGCTACATGCAGCAGTTCAGGCTTCTGAACGCATCGAAGGCTTGTTGCTGGTCATTCCCCCGACAGGTTGGGAAACACGTCAGGCTCAGGCCGCGGTGTGGTCCCAGCTCGCTGCTGGAGTTGAAGCCAACGGCGTCGATGCGTTCATCAATGGAGTCTTGGAGTTGGAGTCCCCGGATCCCTTCCTTGGCCACAGCGAGTGGGAAGAGTCGTTGAACGTTCAGCGCCAGATGAGTCCCGAGCAGCTAGCCACGCTGCTGCGTGGGGCCGCAACCGCTGACCTGCCCGACCGTGCTGCGATCGGGTCGCTCTCACAGCCCACCCTTATCCTTGCTTGGACCGGTGATCCCGGTCACCCGGCCACGACTGCCGAGGAACTCGCCGAGCTACTCCCCAACTCGGAGTTGTGCTTGGCTTCGACGTGGGATGAGCTCCAGAGATGGACCGACAGCGCGACCACCTTCTTGACGAGCCTCTGAGTCCCACCTGACCCGTCGGGCCGGGCCAGACCCCACACGCGCATCCCGGCAAGTTGGGACGGATCTGGTTGAAGCCCATCAGGGCGCTAGTGGAGCGATACCGCGCTCATCGCACGGGACTCGGGCCAACGAAACCTTCCGAAACCGAAGTCCCTGCTGACTACGACACCGACGACAACGGCAGCAACGAAACTGCCACGAGAATCGACCAATACTCGACTGCGGACTTCGGAGCCCTGATTGAGAGCTCCTAGCAGGCGGCCTGCGATCCAGTTGCCTGGGAGGAAGTGGTCGCAGATCGGCGGCAGCTTGGGTGAAGCCGGGGCAATCGACCGAGGCGCAGGAGTCCTTGCAGCGATCGACCCCGCCCCGGCGTGAACTGGTCGTGAGGGCCGGTCTGGTGAGCAGGGACCTTCGGCTCTGTCTTCCCAAGGGGTTCGAGCGCACGGTTGAAGAAGGAACTACGTGGAGGGCAGCCGTGTGCCGCGTGGGCAGAGCCGAGGAGCGTCATGGCAACACTCGAGGAAGACCGAACGCCAGATCCGAACTCCCCATTGCCGGCGAGCCCTGGGTCGATGGCGGCGACAGCCACCGGCCTCACGAAGCGTTATGGGGAGGGCAACACCGAAGTCCTGGCACTTGATCATATCGATGTCGGATTCGAGGCTCAGAAACTCACCGCCATCATGGGTCCCTCAGGATCCGGCAAGTCGACACTGCTGCACTGTGTTGCTGGACTCGATGAACTGACCGAGGGGGAAGTGAGAATCGGTGAAACCGTGATCTCGGAGCTCCCTGACCGAGCGCTCACCCTTCTTCGTCGCGAACGACTTGGATTCATCTTCCAGGCTTTCAATCTGGTCCCCACGCTGACGGCGGAGGAGAACATCCTGCTCCCACTT
>JAAETH010000802.1 GCA_024228575.1 Actinomycetes bacterium | reverse complement strand
GGACTCAAGACCCTCGAGACACCGCTCCCGACGCCGGAAGCTGCTGGCGATTGGCCGAGTGTCGGCTGAACACCTCGGCAAGCATGTCGGTGGCCTCTCCAACCGGTGTGGGCGCATCGATGCCGTGGGTGGCCGTCCAGTTCAGGGCAATCGGTCGATCTGCCAGTGGAACGATTCGCACGTCATCGTGTGGGCGGTTCCAAGCGAGGACGAGCGACGGTTGAATTGTCACACCATGACCAGCGCCAACAAGACGAAGCATCACTTCCAGCGACTGGATCTGGATCACACTTGTCGGGATCATTCCTGACTGGAGGAAGAACTCGCGAAACTCGAACCCTTGTGTGGGTTGGTAGTCCGAGGTGAAGAACGTCTGCTCATACAGTTGAGCGGGAGTCAGTTCCTCGGCCGATGCGAGTTCGCTGCCCTCTGGCACAGCTGCGACCAACACGTCTTCGGAGAGCACCACATTGTGCAGGCCCGACGGCAGGGTTGGGCGCGGAGCCACCGCCAGATCGGCGTCGCCGTTGCGGACGGCATCGAGCAGGTGTGCATCGGAGTATCTGAGAAGTTCCAGACGGGGAGAATCGGGGAATCCCGAGTAAGCATCGATCAGCCAGCCCGCTGTGTCGTAGAAGCCGATCGCCACCCGTATGCGCTTTAGCTCGCCGCCACCGATCCACCGGGCGGAGAGTTCGGCACGTTCCCAATCTCGCTCTATCTCCGCGGCATGGTCGGCAAGGTGCTCCCCTGCCGCCGTGAGGCGGATGGTGCGGCCGTGGGGAACCGTCAGCGCAGTTCCCATTCGTTTCTCGGCCTCGGCCATCCGATGACTCGCCGCCGATGCGCTCAGGTGGAGTGCCCTGGCGGCATCGCCCAACCGGCCGTATTGCTTGATGGCCGCCAAGAGCTGAAGGTGAATCCTCTCCAATGACATATGCAGAGCGTACATGTTTACACCTTGTCACTTTCACTGGACGCGACAGTGTGTGTACCGGACAATCAACCGGTGGACAGTGTTTCGACAGACCGGGCCGTGGTAGCCAGCATGTGTGGTGTCTGCCCGGCAGGATGCGGCGTCAATGTTCACCTGAGCGATGGACGAATCGAGACGCTGACTCCGCTGAAAGGTCACCCCCTCGGCGAGGTCTGTCGTCGTGGAAGGCGGGCGGCCGAAGTCGTCTACTCCGCGGATCGCCTGCTGTACCCCCAACGACGGGTGGGCGAACGAGGAGAGGGCCGTTTCGAACAGATCTCCTGGGAGGACGCCTACGAGATCTGGACCGACAACCTCCATCAGATCGCCCGCAAACACGGCCCCGAGGCGGTGTGTCTCTACTCGGGGCGCGGCAACTTCGAGTTCGGCCTCAACGAGTTCTTTGCACCGAGCAATACATCGGAGTCCTCGGCCAACGCGGTTCTGTTCCCCTTCGGGTCCCCGAACGCAACCGGTGTCGGGTCGTTGTGTTATGCCGCTCACGGCATGATCGCCTCACAGGCATGTTTCGGCACACACATCCGCGACCTGGTCGAGGACGTGGAACACGCCGATCTGATCGTGGTCTGGGGAACCAATCCCGCAACTTCGGCGCCTGCCGAGGTGCGGCAAATCCAAAAGGCGAGGAAACGCGGAGCGCGCGTCGTCGTCATCGATCACCGCCGAACCGAGACCGCCAAGCTGGCCCGCGCCGAGTGGGTGGGGGTGCGGCCCGGAACCGACGGGGCGTTGGCGCTCGCCATGATCCACGTGCTGATCGAAGAGGGGCTCTACGACCGTCGTTTCGTCCGGGACTGGGTCCATGGCTTCGAAGAACTCTGCGACTACGTCAGGGACTTTCCCCCAGAGCGCGTCGAGGCGATCACGCGTGTGGCCGCCGACGATATTCGCCGCCTCGCAAGGGAGATTGCCAATGCCAAGGGTTGCTCGATCCTCACCAAGTCGGGGCTCGAGTTCTCCAACTCGGGGGTCCATGCGGTCCGCTCGGTCTGGACCCTCCAGGCTCTCGCCGGGCACCTCGACCAACCCGGCGGGAAGCTCTTCCGGATGGCCGACCGGCTGCGTCTCAATCGCAACCTGACCGAACCCCTTGCCAACACACGACCAGCCATTGGTGCCGACGAGTTCCCGCTGTATCACCAGGTGCGCAACGAGGCACATGCGGCGAGCCTGCCCCGCGCCATTCTCGACGGCGATCCCTATCCGGTCCGATCATTGATCGTCAGCGGAGCGTCGTTGTTGACATCGTGGCCCGAGCCCGACCGGTGGCGGCGAGTGTTGGCGGCACTCGACTTCCTTGTCGTCGTGAATCGGTTCCCGACCGCCGACACTCGATTCGCCGATCTCGTACTGCCGGCCACGACCATGTTCGAGATCGAGTCCTACATGATCTACGACGGTCATGTTCAGCTGCGGTCCCGCGTGATCGAGCCGCGCGGTGAGGCCCGCAACGACTACCTGATCTTCGCCGAGCTGGCCCGCCGGCTCGGCTACGGCCATCTCTGGCCACAGACCGAACAAGCCATGGTCGAACAGGCGCTGGCCGGCACCGGCATCAGCCGGGCGGATCTGCAAGATCATCCCCAAGGCCTCCCCTTCCCCCTGCCCGAGCGCCGCTACGGCAAGTACGAGACAGGCGAGTTGCGCGTCGATGGCCAGCCCGGATTCGAAACGGCGACCGGGAAGTTCGAAGCCAACTCGGGCTGGCTGAGCACAAATGGGTCGGAGGCGCTCCCGATCTATATCGAGCCACACGAGGGCCCGATGTCGACCCCGGAACACACCGAGGAATACCCACTGGTGTTCAACTCCGGGGCCTCCACCCATTGGGCCTTTCGATCTCAGCACCACAACATCCCCTCGCTGCTGGCACGCCAGCCCGCCCCTCTGGTTCACCTCCACCCCGACGATGCCGGTCGACGCGGCATCGTCGACGGCGCCGATGTCATGGTCATCACCCGGCGTGGCAGAGTCCCGTTCACTGCCCACGTCACCAAGAACATCGTCCCTGGTGTCGTCGAAACGAATATGGGAGGCGGTGGCCCGATCGGCCCCGAGGTGTGGCAGCAGGCCAACGTCAACGAGCTGACCGATTCCAGGAATCACGACACGAGCTCGGGATTCCCCGTGTTCAGAGCGCTGTTGTGTGAGGTCGAGGCGGTGCCCGTCAAACTCTGGGTGGCGCCAACCAGCTAGGGTCGAGGCAAACCCCCAGACTGAGGAACCCCCATGACCGGACCGCCACCGAATCCGTACGATTTCCTCCCCCAGGTCCCATCCTTCGAGTTGTCCAGCACCGACATCGAAGACAACTCCATGATGTCGATCGACCAAGCCAGCGGCATCTTCGGAGCCGGCGGCAACGACATCTCCCCCCACCTCACCTGGTCAGGTTTCCCGAGCGAGACCAAGAGCTTTGTTGTCACATGCTTCGATCCCGACGCCCCCACCGGAAGCGGATTCTGGCACTGGGTCGCATACGACATCCCGGCGGCAGTGACCGAACTGGCCGCCGGCGCCGGATCCCAGGACGGCTCAGGCCTCCCGGCCGGGGCGAAACATCTGAAGAGCGATGCCGGTCTCCCCGGCTACCTCGGCTCGGCCCCACCCGCGGGCCACGGACCCCATCGCTACATCTTCGCCGTCCACGCCTTGAGCGTCGACTCACTGCCCATCACCGACGATGTGGCACCGGCGATCTGCGGCTTCAACATGTTCGGCAACACCCTCGCCCGGGCGACGCTGACAGCGCTCTTCGAGCAGTAACGCAGCCATCCTCGAACGAGACGACCACCACTGCCAGATCCCTGACACACCCGACACACCGACCGGGGCCGTGTCACTACGACGAGCCGGCCGTATGCACCACATCAGCCGCGCCCACAAAGGCGTTGCCATCATCAAGCTCATCAACGACCTGGACATCAGAGCCATCGCAACCCAGACCGGGGAACTCCCCAGAGCACTCACCCTCGACCCCACACGCGGCTACCAACCACACCACAAAACGTGAAGAAACCCCCGAACGCGCAGGTTCAAGGGTTTCCGATGTCTTGAGACATCACATGGTCGGGCTGAGAGGATTTGAACCTCCGACCCCTGGTCCCCCAGAAGCACCAGACCCGAATCACCCAGACTCGCCAGTGCTCAACCGAACACATCATGCCTGTTCAAACGGCGTTTTCCGGCTCATCGGGCTCACGGCGGATCATCGCCTGCATGCATTCCCGCGCCGTTTTGATGCCCAGGTTGATGACCACCGCTCAGTAATGCTCGACCTCCAGGCCGATCAGGTAGACGACCCCATCAGAAGCTTCGGCGGCGTAGACGGCCGCTTGCTGGAACATCAGCCCCGTCAGCACCAGCGTCCGAACACCGGGCGCCGACGGCTCTGCGGGCAACTCGTCAAACCGAGCGGCCACCTGTTCCGCTATGCCGAATAGATCGAACCTGATGAAGTCGTCGGCTGACGGCTCGCCATCGGGACCGCGTTCCGGTCCGAACGCGAGATCGACGTCCTCGAAGAACCGGTTGTCGACCCGAACGTCTCTTCGAGCCACAGACTCAGCTATCGAGCTTTGCGAATCTCTCGGCAAGCCGTTCCCTGCCCCGAGCCAGCATTTCCTGATCCATCTCGCCAGGATCGGTGACCACCGCCGCCTTGATCGCCTCGGCACGCTCGGCAGCAGACATCGCCTCGAGATCGGCTGCTGTGTACCGCTTCGCCATGTGACGAGCATACCCCTGGCAGCCGCACAGGGCTCGGCAAGCGAATCAGTCACGAGAGAGGCCACAAGACCGCCCGAACCTCGAAGGTGTTCCCGCAGAGCACACTTCGATCTGGTAGCTGGCGGCAGACACCCAGAACGTTCGACGTGGGGTTCAAGTCGGAGGGGCGTCTTGTACCCTAACTCCGCACACCGACAGCGGCTGGGTACCGCTCAGAAATGCCTCCTGACCTGCTGCGACGGCCTTTCCACAGACCGCACCACTGAGCCATCTTTCCTGCAGCCTTGCAAACTATCACACCCTGGTAGTATCATTACCCGTATGCCCAGAGGAAACCCCTCACCGAAACTCGCGATCACCATCGACCCCGATGTCCACGCCGGCGTGGTCGAGGCCGCCGACGCAGCCGGAATGAGCGTGTCGGCATGGATCACCGAAGCGGCCCGTCGGGCGTTGCTCATCGCCGACGGGCTCAATGCGGTAGCCGAATGGGAAGCGGAGAACGGCGCATTCACCGACGCCGAACTCGCCGCCGCGCGTCGCAAAATTCTTCACCTCGCTCCGTGAAGGTTGTCTACGACGCTGGCGTCCTGGTTGCCATCGACCGCAATGACCGTCAGATGTGGCTCGAACACCGGGTTCGCCTCGAGATGGGAGTCCTTCCCACAGTGACCGCACCAGTGGTCGCCCAGGTAAGCCGTTCAGGCCGCCAAGCTCAGCTGCGACGCTTTCTACGCGGCTGCCAACTCGTCCCATTCTCAACATCAGAAGCACACACCGTCGGAACACTGCTAGCTCAAGCCAGCACCTCCGACGTCGTCGACGCCCACGTCGTAGCAGTAGCAGCAGGAGGCACCATCATCACCTCCGACCCCAACGACATCGCAGCACTCGCAGCACACGCGCCGCAACCGATCCAGATCCAACCGATCTAGTGCGACACCGTTGCGTCGGGTGTGGGGGCCGAATATTGGCGCGTGGCGTCTGAGATGTCCCGCCCAGAAACTGGCGCGCGTGGGTGCCGAAAACGCGTCGTAGCAGGTGGGAGCTGGTTTTCGGTCTCTACCCTTTGGCGAGTGAAGGAGCAGATCGAAGAGCTGATCTCGTGGCTGACCCGACTCGTGTTCGTCCGTATTGGGCTGCTGCTGACCTCTGGCGATGAGCGTGTTGTTGAGATCCTCGCTCTTCGACATCAGATCCGCGTTCTTCAACGCCAGGTCAAGCGCCCAAGGTTCACGCCCACTGATCGTGCCGTGCTCGCCATGCTCTCGCGGACCTTCGACGGCACTGTTGCGTTGACGGATCGGGTGGGGTGCAGCGAGCATGTTCTGATGAGTCGCCAACGTCGTTCTGAGTCTGCTGCGTTCGCTGGGTATCGGTTTCCGTCCGAGGTGATCTTGTTGGCTGTGCGCTGGTACTTGCGC
>JAAETH010000801.1 GCA_024228575.1 Actinomycetes bacterium | reverse complement strand
AGTTCGTGGCGAACGGAGCGAACCCACCGTTCGGCGAACGCGTTCGCTCTGGGCGCGCCGGGTGGTGTGTGGATCACGTCGGCTCCGATGGCTGCGAACACGTTGTCGAAGGAGCGGGTGTATTGGTCGCCGCGGTCGCGGATCACGAACCGTGTGCGGTGGGTCCAGTCGTGGAGCAGGTTGCGTGCCGCCTGGACTGTCCAGGGTCCGTCTGGGTTGGTGGTGATGCCGGCGAGGTGGACCCTGCGGGTGTCGATCTCGATGAAGAAGATCGCGTAGTAGCGGCGCAGCATGACCGAGTCGATGGTGAAGAAGTCGGTGGCGATCATGGCTTTGGCCTGGGATGCGATGAACTGCGACCAGGACGGTCCTGTGCGGTTCGGTGTCGGGTCGCGGCCTTCGTCGCGCAGGATTCTTCCAGACTGTCGACGCGGCAATCTTGTGGCCGAGACGCAGTATCTCGCCGTGGATGCGCCGGTGTCCCCATGTCGGGTTCTGCGAGTCCAACCGGAGCACGAGGCGTTTCAGCTCGGCGGGCGTAGGCCGGCGTCGGGTTCTTGGCGTCTTGTGCGGGTAGGTCCAGCGGTGTGCGACCAGTCGTCGGTGCCAGCCGATCACGGTTTGTGGTTTCACGGTCAGCAGCACCTTGTTGAGTCGTCGGCGGTCGAAGGCCTTGGCCAGCACGGCGAGAACGGCACGGTCGCCAGGCGTGAACCTCGGCTTGGTCACCTGGCGTTGGAGCACCCGGATCTGATGTCGCAAGGCGAGGATCTCCGCGTCCCGGTAGTCACCAGACACGATCAGTAGTCCGAGACGGGCGAACAGCAGTCGAAACAGCCACGAGAACAGCGAAAGCACCCGACGCAGGGTAGAGACCGAAAACTGCTTCTGACCTGCTGTGACGCGATTCCGGCATGCTCAGGGT
>JAAETH010000800.1 GCA_024228575.1 Actinomycetes bacterium | reverse complement strand
TGCCCCTGGGGCGCTCGGCGAGCTTCTCGCCAGGTCGGCTACAGGCTACCTACACCCTGCTCGCTTGCCCTATCTGGTGCCTCGGGCAGGAGGTCAGCTCGGTGCGTGCCTGGTCCTATCCGCCTCCCGGGGCCGGCGGCGACAGTGACGGAGTCAGCAGTGAGCGGCTGGCCGCAGTCAGAACAGACCACCTCAGCTTGCAGCGTCGCTCCGCACGAGTGGCCGAATGCAATCGGAGGCCCTGTACCGTCGTCGAGCCAACGATCACCCCACTGAGCGACGGCCACGATGATTGGGACGAGTTCCTCTCCCGTCTTGGTGAGCACGTATTCATGTCGGGTGCGGTTCGTGGACGGGTACTGCTGTTTCGAGACAACGCCGGCTCGCTCGAGTGTCTTCAGTCGGTCGGTCAGGATGCTGCGAGCGATCCCTAGGTCCGCTTGGAGATCGTCGAAGCGAGAGAATCCGAGCGATAGGTCGCGAAGAATGAGCGGCGTCCAGGGCTCGCCAATGACTGACCAAGCCCTGGCGATCGAGCACGCCATCGTTGAGAAGTCAGTGCGCTGA
>JAAETH010000799.1 GCA_024228575.1 Actinomycetes bacterium | reverse complement strand
GGGAAGGTTTGGCACCTCGATGTCGGCTCATCGCATCCTGGGGCTGAAGCAGGTCCCAAGGGTTGGGCTGTTCGCCCATTAAAGCGGTACGCGAGCTGGGTTTAGAACGTCGTGAGACAGTTCGGTCCCTATCCTCTGTAGTCGTAGGAGAATTGACGAAGGCTGTCCCTAGTACGAGAGGACCGGGATGGACGCAGCTCTCGTGTGCCAGTTGTTCCGCCAGGAGCATGGCTGGTTGGCGACCTGCGGAAGGGATAACCGCTGAAGGCATCTAAGCGGGAAACCCGTTCGAAGATTGGTTCTCCCACCGGGTTAACCGGGTAAGGCCTGTGGTAGACCACCACGTTGATAGGCCGGATGTGTAAGTGCAGCAATGCATTCAGCAGACCGGTACTAATCGGCCGAGGGCTTGGATACTTGCTCGTGCTCGCTATGGATTTCTCGAGGGCAACCTCGACACATATATACAGAATCGCTGTTCCCCGTTGGGGAACGCAACCGGTTTCCGGTGGTGATAGCGACGAGGCCACACCCGTTCCCATTTCGAACACGGAAGTTAAGCTCGTTAGCGCCGATGGTACTTGGGGGTAGACCCCCTGGGAGAGTAGGACGCCGCCGGATTTCTCACTGAGATGACCGCCCTTCGGGGCGGTCATCCGTCGTTTTGCCCCTAACCTCTACGTTCTATGGCACCAGCAGGCAATGGGCGCGATGACTCGCGAGGGCGTCCCGAACGTCGCGACGAACTCCCGAAGGGCAAGCCCGGATGGGGCAGGGTGGCTCGCAAGGGGGCCGATGCGGCAAACCGCGATGACAATCGCGACCACCCACAACCGAACGAGGCGTTGAGGGCGACACCCCAGGACAAGTGGCGGCGCGTCGACAAGGCGAGCTCCCAGACGAAGGCTCGCAACCGCAGTTCGGGCTCCAAGCGGGTCAAGATCGAGGCGTCATCGCTCACCTCCGTCCCCCAGGCCCAACGCGATAGGACGGCGGCGCGTCTCGGCGACGCTGCCAGGGCCTTCTCCGACGAACGCTTCGAGGACTCGCGCAAGATACTGACGCCCCTGGCCGAGCGGTATCCCGAGCAACCAGAGGTTCGCGAACTCCTCGGCCTCACCTACTACCGGCTCGGCCGCTGGAAGGAGTCGATTTCACATCTCGACGCCCTCTACGGCCTGACGGGTTCGACCGAACAACACCCCGTACTTGCCGACGCTCACAGGGCCACAGGTGACCATGAACGTGTTCGCGAGCTCTGGGACGTGGTGCGCAACGACCATCCCGATCCGAGCGTCATCACCGAGGGCCGCATCGTCATGGCTGGCTCGCTTGCCGATCAGGGAGACCTGTCGGGGGCCATACGCCTTCTCGAGCAGGGTCCCGTCAAGTCGAAGTCACCTCAGGACTATCACCTTCGGCTCTGGTATGCCCTCGCGGACCTGTACGAGAGGGCCGGCGACTCGCAGAGGGCGAACCGTGGTTTCCAGCGCATAGCGGGCGTCGACAGCTCGTTCGCCGATGTCGGGTCGCGTCTCTCCTGAGTGTCCCACCCCCATGACATGATCTTCGGTACTTCCTCCTGAACCGAAAACTCATCCCACCGGGATACATCCTCGACGGAGGAACTCATGTCACAACCCAAAGCCCCGAAGGCCGCCACCACGTCGGCTGCCGACCTCGACGCCGCCCTCGTCGTGGGAACGCTGTCGTCGGATCCGGTCTGGCGCGAACTGCCCAGCGGCACCACGATGTGCACTCTCGAAGTGACGACCAGGTCTGGCGAGGGTCACGCTCGGTCCGTGCCCATCGTGCAGTTCGACCCGCCGAGACGGCTCGACCGTCTCGCCAAGGGTGATCGTGTGGTGGTTGCAGGTGCCGTGGTCAGGCGCTTCTTCCGTACAGGCGGCGCCACGGTCAGCCGAACCGAGGTGACGGCAACTTGGGTGAAGCGTGAAACCTCGGCCTCTCGTCGCGAGCTGGTGCGATGGGGCACCGACCACCTCGCAAACACCGCCGATCCTGGGTGAACCCGCCTCCATAGCGGGCCGGTTCAGGTGGTCGGGTCTTCAGTCGACCATCCATGTACCGAGGCTGCGCAACAGGTCGCCTAGATCGCCGGGTCCTCTGGCATCGATGGCCTTGTCGACCTGATCGGTGACCGCCGAGGTGTACTCGGGGCGCTTGACATCGCGGAAGATGCCGAACGGGGTGGGCGAGTGATCGTCGGTGTTCAGACGGGCAAGGGCAAATCCGAGCGATGGGAAGTTGTTGTGTGCGTCGTGCACCAGGATGCGATCGATGCCCACATCGGCGACCTCGACCAGTCGCAGGTAGCCGTCGTCGCCCATCATCACGCCACGGTGCTGATCGGTGCCGAACAACACCGGCTCACCGTGAACGAGGTTGATCATCATCTCGTCGCGAGCGTTGCGTTTGGTGATGTCGTTGTACTGACCATCGTTGAAGACATTGCAGTTCTGGTAGATCTCGACGAACGAGGCACCGTCGTGATTGTGGGCGGCCTCGAAGGTGGCCATCATGTGTTTGCGGTCGAGGTCGTGGGTGCGCGCTACGAAGCCTGCCTCAGCACCGAGCGCCAAAGCCAGGGGGTTGAAGGGTGGGTCGATCGAACCCAACGGGCTCGACTTGGTCACCTTGCCCAGTTCGGAGGTCGGCGAGTACTGACCCTTCGTCAGACCGTAGATCCGGTTGTTGAACAACAGGATCTTGAGGTTGATGTTGCGACGCAAGGCGTGGATCATGTGGTTGCCGCCGATCGACAGACCGTCTCCGTCTCCGGTGACGACCCAGACGTCGAGATCGGGACGAGCCACCGCGAGCCCCGTAGCGATCGCCGGTGCGCGACCGTGGATCGAGTGCATGCCGTAGGTGTTCATGTAGTACGGGAAACGGCTGGAGCAGCCGATACCGGAGATGAACACCGTGTTCTCGGGAGCGATCCCCAGGGTGGGCATGAGCTGTTGTACGGCCTGGAGGATTCCGTAGTCGCCACATCCGGGGCACCAGCGGACCTCCTGGTCGCTGGACCAGTCCTTCTTGGTGGTGATTGCCACAGGTGTGTCGGTCACGAGGCGCTCCTGGCTGCTTCGATTGCATCTTCGATTTCACTGGTGCGGAACGGAAGACCCGCCACCTTGCTGACCGACTTGGCATCGACCAGGTATTTGCCCCGAACGAGGTCGCACAATTGACCCTTGTTCAGCTCGGGTACAAGAACCTTTTCGAACCGGCGTAACTTGTCGCCCAGGTCGTTCGGTAGCGGGTTCAGGTGCTCGAGGTGGATCCACGCAACCTTGTGACCTTGACGGCGCTGCCGCTCGACCCCTGCGTGGACGGCTGCCCAGGTCGAACCCCAAGTGAGCATGCAGATGTCGGCGTCGGAGTCGCCCTCGATCTCGAGCTCGGGATAGTCCAGAGCGATGCGATCGATCTTGGCTTGACGCAGATCACCCATGAGCTGATGGTTCTCTGGGGTGTAGTTGACGTTGCCGGTCTTGTCTTCTTTCTCGAGGCCACCGACGCGGTGCATCAGGCCCGGGGTGCCGGGAACGGCCCACGGTCGGGCAAGGGTGTCGGGATCGCGCAGGTACGGCAGATAGACGGGATTACCCTCGTCGTCGACCCCGTTGTGTTCGGTCTGGAACGACACCGAAATGTCGGGCAGGGTCGAGACGTCTGGGATCAGCCAGGGCTCGGAGCCGTTGGCGAGGTAGCCGTCGCTGAGCAAGATGACCGGGGTCCGGTACTTCAGAGCGATGCGAGCCGCCTCGATCGCTGCGTGGAAACACTGGGCCGGGCTGTAGCTGGCGATGACCGGAATCGGTGCCTCACCGTGACGACCGTGGAGCGCCATGTTCAAGTCGGCGGCTTCGGTCTTGGTCGGCAGTCCGGTGGAGGGGCCACCACGCTGGATGTCGATGATGACCATCGGCAGCTCGATCGCCATCGCCAGCGAGATGGTCTCGCTCTTGAGGGCAACACCAGGGCCGCTGGTGGTCGTCATTCCGAGGTGACCGGCGAACGAGGCGCCGAGGGCCACGCCCACAGCCGCTATCTCGTCTTCTGCCTGCACGGTGCGGATTCCGAAGTTCTTGTGCTTCGACAGCTCGTGAAGGATCTCGGTCGCCGGTGTGATGGGGTAGGAGCCAAGCGTGATCGGCAGCTTGGCGAGGTGGCCAGCAGCGACAAGGCCCCACGCGATGGCTGTGTTGCCGGTGATGCTCGTGTACTCGCCTGGCGGGAGTTGGGCTGGCTTGACTTCGTAGCGGTGCCCGACCTGCTCGGTCGTCTCGCCGAAGGCGTACCCGGCCTTGATGGCGGCGGTGTTGGCCTGGACAACCTGATCGCGCGAAGCAAACTTGTCGGTTATCCACTCGAGGGTTGGCTCGATCGGTCGGGTGTACATGAACGATACGAGTCCGAGGGCGAAGAAGTTCTTCGAACGTTCGGCATCTCGGGGTCTCACTCCGAAGGGCTCGCAGGCATCCCTCGTGAGCGAAGACATCGGGACGCGGATGAGGCGGTAGCCGTTTGTGGTGCCGTCCTCGAGGGGATTCACCTCGTACCCGGCACGCTCGAGGTTGCGTTCGTCGAATGCGTCCTCGTTGACGATGATCGTGCCACCACTCTCGAGGCGGTGGAGGTCGGCTTTGAGCGCAGCCGGGTTCATGGCCACGAGCACGTTGGGCTCGTCGCCGGGTGTGGTGATGTCGTGGTCGGAGATGTGAACCTGGAAACTCGACACACCATTGACCGTGCCCGCGGGAGCACGAATCTCTGAGGGAAAGTCGGGAAGTGTCGATAGATCGTTGCCGAACGATGCGCTCACCGATGTGAACCGGTCTCCGGTGAGCTGCATACCGTCGCCGGAGTCTCCGGCGAATCGAACGACGAGACGATCGAGAACGGCACCTTCGCCGTTGTTGTCGATCGTGTCGGTCATGGTTTCTGTCCTCCTTGCCCGGTGGTGTCCGGGTGGACCTTCTTCGGTCTCCATAACCCTACCGACCTGGCCGGGCCTAGCCTGACATCGGCTGTCGACGGCTACGCTGAAGCTCGGCATCACCGACGGAGATCGAGGTTTGAGATGGCATGGGTGCTCGACCTCGATGGGGTTATCTGGATCGGTTCCGAGCCGATTGCCGGTGCCGCTGATGCTGTTGGGCGCCTGCGCGCCGGCGGCGAGCGCGTCCTGTTTGTCACCAACTTCAGCGCCCTCACCGTGGCCGGTGCGGAGGCAAAGCTGGCGGCGGTAGGCATCGAGGCGACGGGCGATGTCATCACGTCGTCGATGGCTGCGGGCAGCCTGATCTCGCCGGGCGAGACAGTGTTGGTGGCTGGCGGTCCCGGGGTGGCCGAGGCCGTTGTTTCGGCAGGGGGCACGGTCGCGGGGCCCGAAGTGCCGCCAGATCAGATCGGCACCGTCATGGTCGGCTTTCATCGCGAGTTCGACTTCGCCAGGGTCACGAGGGCGGCGCGGGCCATCCACGCCGGTGCACGGCTGGTGGCAACCAATCTCGACCCGACCTATCCGACGCCAGAGGGACTCGAGCCGGGGAACGGAGCGCTCGTCGCCTCGATCGCCACAGCGGGAAAGATCGAGCCGGTGGTCGCGGGCAAGCCACACCAGCCGGTCGCCGATCTCGTCCACCGAACCTTGGGAACGGCTCCAGGCGATCCGGCCAATCACGATCGACACATCGTCGTCGGAGACCTCGCGGCCACGGACGGGGCACTGGCCTGCAGGTTGGGCTACGAGTTCGCGCTTGTGCTCAGCGGCGTCACCAACGCAGAACAGGTTCAGGGGCTCGATCCGGCCCCCGATGTGGTCACCGCCGATCTCGCCTCTCTGGTCACCCAGCGCATCGGCTAACGAATCGGGCCCTTGTAGGGCGGAATCTGGCTGCCGTAGGGCGGGGTCGGGTCGTCGACGCGACCGCCGTGGCGGTTGTCCCACCAGCCTGCATCGTCACCGATGTAGCCGCTGCGCCACAAGGCTCGCCTGGCCCTCAGGCTTTCTCGCACCGCAAGAGCGAACATGACGCCGAAGACGAACCCCCCGATGTGTGCCATCTTCGCAATGCCACTGTCGTCGCTCAAGATGAACTGTGAGACGAGCCACATGAGCAGCAGCCATTTGGCGGCGATCTCGACGAAGAACACGACGATGGCGAACACGAGCGTTCTGACCTTGGCGTTGGGGAACCAGACGAGGTACGCACCCATGACGCCTGCGATCGCGCCCGATGCGCCGATGATCGGGATTGTCGAGTCGACTCCGACCGCGAGATGAGCTGCTGTCGCGGCGACGCCGGATGTGAAGTAGAAGGCGAGGTACTTCGCTTTGCCGAGGTGATCCTCGACGTTGTTCCCGAAGATCCACAGGAACAACATGTTGAAGCCCAGGTGGAACACATCGCCGTGCAGGAACATCGACGTCAGCACCGCCACGAACGGCTGCTTGTCTGGGAAGGCGCTCGGTCCGACCGCCTGCTGCTCGTCGCAGGCCGTCGTGTCACCCTGCACGGTGTCCTGGATCTGGCCCACGGTCAGTGGCTCGCCCTGGGTGATCTCGCACGGAATCGCGGCGTACTGATAGCTGAACTCGAAACCCTCGGTGGTGTCGGCGCGCGGCTGTATCAAGAAGAACACAGCGATATTCGCCACGATGAGAGCGACGGTGACCCAGGCAAGATGCCTCGTCGGGTTCTCGTCGTGCAGAGGTATCACGTGATGGAGACTAGCTTCGCGGTGGCCCGCAGGAAGCGTGTCACAGCCCGGTGGTAGCGTGCGCGCCTGACATGAACCGTCGTCGACTCGACCTCGAACTGGTGCGCAGAGAGCTTTCTCCAAGCCGCCTAGCCGCGCGCGCCTGCATCGAAGCGGGTCGCGTCACGGTCGGCGGCGCACCGGCTCTCAAAGCCACCCGTCTGGTCAGAGCAGAAGAGGCGATCGAGATCCAGACCATCGAGCGCGACTTCGCCAGCCGGGGCGGCCACAAACTCGACGCGGCGCTCGACCACTTCGACATCGACGTCACCGACAAGCGGGTGCTCGACGCGGGTGCATCGACGGGCGGCTTCACCGACTGTGCCCTGCAAAGGGGTGCCGCATTCGTCGCCGCTGTCGACGTCGGATACGGCCAGATATCGCTGCACTTGCGCGACGATCCTCGCGTGCTGGTGATCGAACGCACCAACGTTCGGCACCTCGAGCCCGCCACGATCGGCCCGCTGGTCGACCTGGTTGTGGCCGACCTGTCGTTCATCTCGCTGGTCACCGTCCTCGAAGCGCTGGTCGGCGCGTGTGCACCCGGCGCGGATCTCGTCCTCCTGGTGAAACCACAGTTCGAAGCAGACCGGGCCGAGGCGTCGCGTGGCGGTGGAGTCATCCGCAACCAAGACGTCTGGAGATCGGTACTTCAAAGGGTCGCGGGGGAGTATGGCCAGCGGGGCGCCATCATGGGAGTCATGTTGTCGCCCGTTCGAGGCCCCAAGGGCAATCGCGAGTTCTTCCTGCATCTGACACTCGCCGAGCGTCAGGCCCCTGCCATCGACCTCGACGCCTCCATAGATGCGGCGGTCGCCCTGGCGTGTGTAGAGGAAGGCATGACCCCGTGAACACTCCGACCCACTCCGTCTTCCTCGTCGTACATCCCGAGCGTGCGGTCGCCGCTGCGGCTGCCGCGTCGGTTCTCGCCTGGTGTGAACAACACGGCTGGGGTGTCAACATGACCGCCTCCGACGCCGAGCGTCTCGACTACCCCGATCTGGGTGTGAGCACCGGCACTGTCGACGAGGTCGTGGCCAGGGCAACGGTTGTGGTCAGCGTCGGAGGCGACGGCACGATGTTGTTCGCCTCGCGCCTCACCGCAGATCATCGTGTCCCGGTCCTCGGCATCAACACAGGCCGACTGGGTTATCTGACCGAGGTCGAACCCGATCAGATCGACAGCGCGCTCGACGATGTTGCCGCAGGCCGCTACGAGATCGAAGATCGAATGAGGATCGAGCTTCGGGTCGAACGTGCCGACGGAACGACCGAGGGGCCGTGGAGCGCACTGAACGAGGGTGTGGTCGAGAAGCTGTCGCAGGGCCACACGGTTCACCTTGCCGTCGATTTCCACGGAAACCGATTCAACACCTATTCGACCGATGCGCTCATCGTGGCAACACCGACCGGGTCAACCGCCTATTCGATGTCGGCGCGCGGCCCCATCGTCGAACCGACTCACAGGGCCATTCTGTTCACGCCGGTCAGTCCCCACACCCTCTTCGACCGCTCCCTGGTGCTCGACCCCACGACCGAAGTCCGCATCACCGTCGACGGAGACCGTCAAGCGATCCTCTCGGTCGATGGCTGGGCCCGCACACAACTCGGCGAAGGCGACTCGATCGTGGCCTGCACCTCATCCCAGTCGACACACCTCATCAGCTTCGGAGCGAGGACCTTCCACCAGGTCCTGACCTCGAAGTTCGGCCTCGTCAAGGAGCGCTGACAGATGCTCGTCGAGTTGTCGGTTCGCGACATGGGGGTCATCGGCGATCTACGCCTTGTGCTCGAGCCTGGAATGACGGCGCTGACCGGCGAGACCGGTGCGGGAAAGACCCTCGTCGTGCAGGCGATCCAGCTACTCACAGGCAGTAGAGCCGATGCGTCGCTGGTCCGGCCCGGTGCCGCTGAGGCGGTGATCGAGGGACGATTTGTTCGCGGCGACGACGAGGTCGTGGTCTCGCGCGTCATCGCCGCCAAGGGGCGAAGCAGGGCCTATGTCGATGGTCGCATGGCCAACAGCGCCAACCTGTCCCACATCGGATCAGAGCTCGTCGACCTGCATGGCCAACACGCCCACCAGTCGCTTCTGTCGCCGGTGGTTCAGCGAGCTGCACTCGACGACCATGCCGACATCGACCTGGCAGCGCTCGGCGAGGCTCGGGGCAAGGTGCGGGCCGTGTTGACCAGGCTCGAGGAGGTCGGGGGCGATACCCGCGCCAGAGCCCACGAGATCGACCTGTTGCGTTACCAGATAGCCGAGATCGAGGATGCGGCCATCGAGTCTGCCGCCGAGGAATCCAACCTCGAAGCCGAGGAGGATCTCCTGGCCGATGCTCACGCTCACCTCGACGCTGCGGGTGGTGTGCGCGAGGCCATCGCCGGCGATGGGGGAGCACTCGACAAGGTCGGGCACGCACTGTCGCTCGTTACGGGTCGAGGCCCGTTTCGCATCATCGAGACCAGGTTGCGCGCACTCCAGGGCGAGATCGACGACGTCACATCCGAGGTTCGATCGGTCGGCGACAGCATCGAGGACAATCCCGACCGTCTCCGCGCTGTCGGAGTCCGCCGTCAGCAGTTGCGCGATCTGACCCGCAAATACGGCGATTCACTCGGTGAGGTGCTCGCGTTCGCCAAGTCGGCGACCGAACGCCTCGATCAACTCGAACGCTACGACGAGCTCGCAGACGAACTCGAGCAGGCACTCGCCGGGGCGCGAACCTCCGTCGCCGCCGAGGCCAAGTTGGTGGCAGAGGCCAGGCGTGCTGCCGCTGATCCGCTCGGCCGTGCCATCACAGACCTCTTGCCCGATCTCGCCATGGCCCGCGCCCAGGTTCACGTTTCGGTCAGCGGTCCCGATCCTTGCGACGACATCGAGTTCCTGTTCACGGCCAACAGTGGCTCTGATCCACTGCCGCTGTCGAAGGTCGCGTCCGGTGGCGAGTTGGCCAGGGTCATGCTCGCCCTGCGCCTGGTCTTGTCGACGGGACCCGAAACCCTGGTGTTCGACGAGGTCGACGCCGGCATCGGAGGTGAGGCTGCCGTCGCTGTGGGTGCTTCCTTGGCAAAGCTGGGGGCGGAACATCAAGTTCTTGTGGTCACACACCTTCCCCAGGTGGCTGCTTTTGCCGACGAGCATGTTGTGGTTACCAAAACCGACGATGGAAGTGGCGCCAAGAGCCAGGCAACGCCTGCTCGTGGCGAAGGCCGTGTCGTCGAGCTGGCACGAATGTTGGCGGGACGTCCCGACTCGATCGCCGGCCGCGAACACGCGGCCGAGTTGTTGGCGATGGGCGCAGAGATCAGGGCTCGACGAAGTTGAGCCGAATGTTCACACGCCGCCGCTCCGAACCCGACCTGCCAGACGACGGGCAGGTTGTGGGCAAGGCGCGCGGCGACAAGCGCACCAAGGATCTCATCCCCCGGCTCGAACCGGGCGAGATCGCTCTCGTCTATCACCAAGACATCGATCGGGTCGCCGCAGAGGGACTCATAGCCGCAGGTACCGCTGCTGTGGTCAACGCAGCGTCATCGATGAGCGGCCGCTACCCAAACCTCGGGGCACTGCTGATCACCCAGGCGGGTATCCCTCTCCTCGACGAAGTCGGTGTGGAAACCCTTTCCGAGATCTCCGATGGTGCCATCGTCACCATCGAAGGCGACGATCTCTACGTCGACGACGCACTACACGGCAAGGGGGTCCGCCAGGATCGCGAGACCCTCGAGCAGCGATACGAAGCCGCGAAGGTCGCGGTGACCGGCGAACTCACCGATTTTGCCTCGAACACCCTCGAGTACATCGCCTCGGAGCCTCATCTCATCACCGACCGCCCCGAGATGCCCGACCTCAGGGTCGACATCAGGCGCAGGCATGTGCTGGTCGTCGTTCGTGGGCTCGACTACCGCGAGGACATGCTCGCGTTGAGGCGCATCGGCTACGTCAACGACTTGAAGCCCATCCTCATCGGCGTCGACGGTGGTGCCGACGCCTTGCTCGAGAACGGCTACACACCCGACATCATCTTGGGCGATTTCGACTCGGTGTCCCAGGACGCCCTGCGAAAGGGTGCCGAACTGATCGTTCACGCCTACTCCGACGGCGACGCGCCAGGGTCGGCCCGACTCGACCGGCTCGGTTTCGACTACAAGGTCTTCGAGGCGCCGGGCACCTCGGAAGACGTCGCACTGAACCTCGCTTTCGAGAAGGGGGCCGAGCTCATCGTGTTGGTCGGTTCACACACCTCGATGATCGACTTCTTCGACAAGGGTAGGGAGGGCATGGCATCAACTTTCCTGACCCGCATGAAGGTCGCCCCTATCCTCGTCGACGCCAAGGGTGTGTCTCGGCTGTATCGCACCACGGTGCGCAAACGAGACCTGACCTTGCTCGTGTTGTCCGCACTGTTCACCATCATCGTCATCGCAGCGGTGACCGAGCCGATCCGCCTCGTGTTGCGCACGTTGTGGCTCAACCTGAACTGACCCGATGATCAATCTCCGCTATCACATCGTCTCGATCGTCGCCGTATTCCTCGCCCTCGGCATCGGCGTGGCCCTCGGGTCGTCGTTCGTCGACGGATTTGTTGTCGACACTTTGAGGCGCAACGTCGACAGTCTCGAATCGGACCGCGACAGCCTCCGCGACCAGGTCGGCCTGCTCCAGGACGAGCTCGACACAACCCGGTCCGCCCACGAGTCCGAACTCGAGACCCTGCTTCCTCTCGCGACAACCGATCGCCTCGCAGACCGTCCCGTGATGATCATCGCCACGCAGGGTGCCGATTCCGACGCGTGGGAGCTGGTGCGAGATTCGCTCCTGCAGTCGTCGGCCACCTACGAGGGAACACTGTGGTTGTCCGACAGGCTCGACCTGTCCGAGGCGGGCAACCGGACTGCCATCGCCGACGCTCTCGGCCTGGTGACCGACAACGAATCGGTCGTCAGACCGGCGTTGCTGCTGCGTTTCGCCCGGGCCCTGTTCCCCGATGATGTCGATGGTTCGGCCAATCTCGGTATCGACAACATCACCGACACCGAAACGCTGAGCGACACGCTCGTCTCGTTGCGCGATGCCGCCCTGATCTCGTTCGACAACGATCAGGCCCGCACCGGTGCCCTCGCCGACGTGCCCGCTTTCGGAACCGTGTACATCATCTTGGGCGACGAAGATGTTGCCCTGGCTGCCGACCAGATGGTGGTGCCGCTGCTCGCCGAAGCGCTCGACGAGAACCTCGACCCGTTTGCGGTTGTGGTCCAGCCAAAGCCGGCAGACAGCGAAACACCTCGCGACAGTTATGTGACCGCGATTCGTTCCGACGACTCCCTGAACGGCAGCTTCGCCACCGTCGACTCGGTCGATACCTTCGATGGAATCCTGTCGATGATCCTGCTGGCCGAGCGCCGCGAGACCGGCCATCTCGGCGTCGCACCCTCGGCTGCCGCTCGCCTTCCCGATCCATGATCCCTGACCAGATCGTCGCCATTGTGCCGGCGTTCAACCGGGCCGACTCTGTGGCCGCCACCGTCGCCGCCCTCCTCGAGCTCGACGACGTCTCCGGTGTTGTTGTGGTCGACGACGGTTCGTCGGACGATACGGCTGCCCGTGCAGCGGAGAGCGGCGCGAGAGTTGTTGTTCTCGAGCAGAACCAGGGCAAGGCCGCAGCCGTCAGGGCCGGTTGGATCACCACCGATGCACCGATCCTGTTGCTCGTCGACTCCGACACCGGTGCGACGGCGGCCGAGGCGGTGGCGCTCATCCCTCCTGTTGTGGGCGGGCACCTCGACATGTCGATTGCCGTGTTGCCCTCGGCTGGTGGCCGCGGCGGATTCGGACTGGTCAAGAACTTCGCTGCCAACGTGCTGAAACAGGGGACCGGTGCCGACTTCGCTGCTCCGCTTTCCGGCCAGCGTTGCCTTCGCTCCGAAGTCATGTCGGCACTCGGCCCGGTCGACCGATTTGGGCTCGAGGTCGCACTCACCCTCGACGCTGCAACTGCGGGGTTCAGGGTCGGCGAGGTAGAGGCCGGATTTGATCACCACCACACCGGTCGCACCCTCGCTGGGTTTCGGCATCGATTTCGCCAGGGACGCGACCTTTACCGAGCGGGTTCCAGCCGTATCGGACACAGAGCAATGTTGCGTGCCCTAACCACTTCGCTGCGAGCCAGATGACGGCCAGCTTCGCTGGATGACTAGTTCCGAGCGGCGGCCGCGGACTGTTTCGGTCTACCGCGTTCGGGCGAAGGGTTTGCCCAGGGTGGTGTGGGTTTGGTCCACTGATCGACGGTTTGTCCGTGGATGTCTTTGAGTTGCCAGTGGTCGGCTGTTTTGCCCATTTTGAGGTGGAGTTTGAGCTGGTGTAGTCGGTCGTGGTGGTAGGGGCACAAGAGCGCGAGGTTGTTGAGGTCTGTACATCCTGCGTGTTCTCGATGTTTGAGGTGGTGGGCCTCAGAGCGTGAGGCTTCGCGGGTGCAGCGTTTCCACCGACATGTTTGGTCGCGTATGGCGAGGGCGATCTTCTGGTCTGGGGTGGCGAGTTCTGCGTCGAATCCGAGGTCGAGGTGTTTGCGGTCTGCTGTGAGTACCCATGCGTTGATCTGGGCCGAACAGATGAGCTCTGCGGCGATGGAGGCGGGTATT